>NZ_JBFAIU010000219.1:0-12850 GCF_040654855.1 Asanoa sp. NPDC050611 | reverse complement strand
GGCTGCCGGAGTTGCAGCGCGCCCGCTACGGCGTCGCGCAGGTCGGCATGACCTCAGTGCTGATCTCCGGAGCCGGCGTCGCCTCGGCCGTGCCCTCCGGGACGTCGTGGACGCGGATGCCGACCGAGGCCAGCAGCCGCTCGACCCATTCGGCCCACACCTGGTCCGCCGGCGCGTAGGAGAGCGCCACCTCCTCCTCCGCCACGGCCGCGCGCCGGGTGAAGCGCGCGAGCGTGCGGGCGCGCAGGGAGTCGTTCATCGGCGGCAGGTGGTCGACGGTGCCGGCGCTGATGTGGCGCGCGACCGCCTCGTACGCGTGCAGCAGGGGCGAGGCCATGTCCGGCCGGTCGCCGAACGGCGCCAGGATCTCCTCGAACGAGTAGTAGGGGCAGTGCGGCACCTCGACGTCGCGCCAGTACCTCTCGCGCTCGTGCTCCGCCATGCCCTTCGGCAGGCCGGCGAGCCGTTGCCGCGCGATCAGCCGCCCGATCTGCGCCTTCTCCTGCTCCGCCAGGTCGACCCGGGTCGGCACGGGCAGGATCCGGATCTCCCGTTCGGCGTCCTGGTACCGCACCGCCGAGGCGGACTCGACCGCGCCCTCGATGCCCTGCTGGCTGAGCTGGAAGCAGCTGACCAGCACGTCCGGGAGCTGGATCGTGCAGATGTCGGCGACCTCGTTCCAGCCGTTGCGGCTGTCGATCAGCGCGTAGTCGTAGCGGTCGCGCATCCCGGACCGCATCGCGTCGAAGAACCGCCCGCCGTCGCGCTCCTCGTAGAACTCGTCCCAGTCCATCGAGCCGAGGATCGCGACATAGGTGCGGTCCTGGCTGCCGGTCGGCAACAGGTGCAGGCAGCCGCCGCCGGGGAACTCCCAGTCCAGCGCAATGGCGTGCGCGGTGACGTCGGCCAGGCGCTCCAACTCGGCCTGCGGCAGCGGGCTGCCCCGGCGCATGACCTCCCACTCGTATCCGCGAATGAGGTCGGAAACGCCGGGTGCGTGGTCGAGTGCCTCGGACCGGATGAACGGCCGGAAATACCGGTGCAGGCCGGGCGACTCGAAATGCCAGTCCGCGGCGAGCACCCGATGCCCGTTGGCGGCCAGAATCCAGGCCACGTTGGCCAGGGCCATCGTTCGGCCGGTGCCGCCGGTGAATGAGTAGAACGTGGTCACCGTGCCGTGCCGACTATTGGTCATCGACGCTCATTTCGGGGGTGGACGGGCGTCGCTTTCCAGTGAATCACGGAAGGCGGGAGTTGACATCCAGCCGCTTCCCGTCCACTTCGGGCAGTTCCCTGCACGGGACCGCGCCCATCCAGGGGTTGATCTCCACAAAGGATCATGGATTGTCGGGGGGCACGCGGTTGTTCCCGCCGAACGCGCATGTCAAGCTTGTCTGAGGCAAGTTGGCGACGCTTTACACCCGACGGAGTGTGGCGCTTGGCGATCCGGTTACCAACGTTGGATCAGTTGCCGGACGGTCCGCTTCGCGAGTTTGTCGTCGTTCTACACGACCTCTACGACCTGGCCGGCCAACCAGCGGCCCGGCTCATCACCAAGGACATTTCGGCGCTCCCCCGGCGCTTCGAAAGCGTTTCGCATCAGACCGTCGCCGCTCTCCTGCAGGGCGGCCCACCGCCGGCCTGGGAAAAGGTCCGCTCCATCGTTTTCGCGTTGCGGGTCCGCGCCGAACTAGAGATCAGCGAACGCGACCTGGAAAGACAGTTCAAACCACTGTGGATCGCCGCGCGGGCGGTGCTGGTGGCGCGCCCGGCCGAGTCGCTGAACCGGTCGCCCATACCCGGCCCGCGACCCCAGCCCGTGCGGATGCGCCCCCCGGGTCCACCGGAGCCGGTGACGATCCGCCCCGGCGAAGGGCTGCGCCCCGTCGCGCCCATGCCGTTGGCGCAGCTGGAGCCCATCGTCGGTGGCCTGCCGGACCGCGACCTGATGTTCACCGGCCGCGAGCAGTTGCTCGCCCGCATGCGCGCGGACCTGCTGGCCAGCCCGCACACGCCGCTGGTGCTGCACGGTCTCAGCGGGGTCGGCAAGTCCCAACTGGCGCGCGAATACGTCGAGCGGTACCACCACGAGCACCAGGTGACCTGGTGGGTGCAGGCCGATCAGCTGGAACACGTACGCAGGTCGCTCCTGCAACTCGCGGAACGGCTCGGCACCCGGGCCGGGCAGAGCACGGACCAGACGATCGACGGGGTGATCAGCCGGCTCGAGTCGCTGCCCACGCGATATCTGCTGGTCTTCGACGGCGTCGGCGACGACGACCTCGGCCGGTTGATGCCGACCTTCGGCGGGCACGTGATCGTCACGACACGCAACCCCGCTCTCGGCCATGACAGCACGAGCAGCGGCATCGAGGTGCCGGTCTTCACCGCGGACGAGGCGGTGACCTTCCTCCGGAAGCGGGACGCCTCGCTCGACGAGGAGCAGGCGAAAGAGCTCATCGACCGGATCGGTCGGCTCCCGCTCGCCCTGGAGCACATCGCGGCCCTGCGGCAGGGAGCGGGCCTGTCCTGGGACGAGCTGCGGCAGCGCATGGACGGGCCCGGCAGCGATCGGCAGTCGGAAGGCTCCTCCTACCCACAGGGCGTGCTCGCGTACATCGAGCTGGCGCTGGACAAGCTGGCGGCGGCCAACCCGTCCGCGATGCTGCTGCTCGAGGTGTTCGCCTGGTTCGGCTCGAAGCCGGTCGAGATCGCCCTGTTGCGGCAGGGTCGCTTCGGCGACGTCACGGACGCGCTGCGCCGTGCCCTGCGCAACCCGGTCGACCTGTTCAAGGCGCTGAAGTCCATCCAGGAGTACGGCCTCGCCCGCCTGACGAACGACCAACGGGTCGAGGTGCAGCCGATCACCCGGCAGGCGCTGCACGACGTGCTCTCCGAGGAAGCGCTCATGCGGGCCCGGCGGAACACGCACGAGATCCTGGTCGCCGCGGACCAGGGCGAGCCGGACGACCTGGCGTCCAGCGGCATGCACGGTGAGATCGCCGCACATGTCGTGCCGGCCGACCTGATCCGCTCCGACGCCACGAACGTGCTGCGGACGGTCTTCCACCAGATCCGCTACCGCTACGTGATCGGCGACTACGCGGGCGCGAGCGAGTTGGCGGAGTCCGCCGTCAACCAGTGGCGGGATTCGGCGGGCGTCGGTCCCGGCGGGGAACTCGTCTTCAAGGCGACCCATGAGTGGGCGAACGCGCTGCGCGCCCTCGGCAAATACCAGGAGGCGCGTGACCTGACGGCCGACGCCATGAGTCGGCTGCGATTCGACCCGGCTTTCGGCGAGGAACATCCGCTGACACTTTCGATGTCGTCAAGTTATGCGTCCGACCTGCGGCTCGCGGGTGAGTACCGGCGGGCGCTGGAGATCGACGAGAGCACGCTGCTGCGGTGGGAACGCAGGTACGGCCGGGCCGATCCGTCCACCGCGACCCGCCGGCACAACCTCGCCGTGAGCCTGCGGCATGTCGGCGAGTTCGCGAAGGCGGAGACGACCGACCGGCTCACACTCGAGTTGAAGGTGCAGCATTTCGGCGTGGACGACTGGCGGACGCACCTGGCCGTCAACGCGCTCGCCGAAGATCTCTACGGACTCGGGCAGTACGCCCAGGTCCTGGAACTCCAGTCGGAGTATTCCCCGCTGCCCGGCCGCGTCGACCGCGGTGCGCTGCTGCTGCACCGCACGCTGGGGTTGGCGCGCCGCGCGCTCGGCGAGTTCGACGAGTCGCTGAGCCTGCTGCAGGAGCACTGGCGGGAGTGCAACGTCGCGTTCGGCCCAGACCACGAATACACGCTGGCCGCCGGTGTCAGCTATGCCAACACGCTCCGCTCGCAGGGTGACGTGCAAGGCGCCGATGCCTATGCCTCGGAGGCCGTTGCGGCGTACAGCCGGACGTTCGGTCCCCGCCATCCCCTGACGCTGGCGGCGAAGGTGAACCTCGCGGCGATCCGGCGGGCGCAGGGCCTGCGCAACCAGGCGCAGCAGTTCGACGCGGTGGCCAGCGAGGGCCTGCGTGACCGGCTCGGCGAGGACCATCCCTCGACGATCATGGCCACCGCCAACCTGGCGACGGACTACGCGCTGGCGGGCGGGCACGCGCCGGCCGCGCGCCTGTCGACCAGCGCGTACGACAGGGCCTGTCAGTGTCTTGGTGACCAGCACCCCGAGACCTTGGCGATCGCCGCGAACCTCGTGCTCGATCTTGTCGCGGACGGCCGGCAGGACGAGGCGGCGGACCTACGCGAGTCGATCTTGACAGGCCTCCCCCAATCGCTCGGGCTGAGTCACCCGATCGGCGCTCATGTATTGGACGAAAGCCGGTTCGAGTGCATCATCGAGCCACCGTCGGCCTGACGGAAGGACGCGGGCTGTCAAGAGTTGTCAAGTTCCGCCACCTCACTACCCGTCTGGTCGATAATTCTCTCGATTACTGCGTGACCGGTGTGTCCGGTTTACCCCAATAGGGAGATTTAGATGGTTACTAAGCCGCTGCAGGATGCGGGCACGGACGGAGATCAATGGGCCCCTCTCGCTGAGGTCTCCGATCTTCCGATCTCGGAAATCGTGACCCGCGGTGCGGACCCGGCCCTCGCTCTTTCCATGCAGCGGCTAGTGCGGAGCCTCGACGACCCGGACGGCGTCATCTCCGCTTTCAGCTCTTTCGTCTCGTGATCCCGGCGGCCGTTGCCACGATCCGCGCGGAGCAGCAGGAGCGGGCAGCCTGGCCGTATCGGGAGCTGGACGTGGAACCGTTGCGGGGCGCCGGGTGGCGCCCCGTTCCGGTCCGCGACGTGATCATCAAGGTGCACCAGCGCTGCAACCTGGCCTGCACCTACTGCTACGTCTACCAGCACGAGGACCAGAGCTGGGAGGACCGGCCGGCCGTCATGCCGCCGGAGACCTGGCGCACGACGGTTGACAAGCTGGCGCGACACGTCCGCCGGCACGGGATGCCCCAGCTGCGGGTCATCCTGCACGGCGGCGAGCCGCTGCTGCTCGGCGCCCGGCTGGGCGAGCTGGCGGCCGACCTGCGCACGGCCCTCGACGGCGAGTGCGACCTGCAGATCGGCGTCCAGACGAACGGCGTCCTGCTCCGCGAGCGGATGATGGCCCAGCTGCGCACGCACCGGGTCAAGGTCGGTGTCAGCGTCGACGGCACCAAGCCCGACCATGACCGGCACCGGGTCACCCACGGCGGGCGTGGCACCTTCGACAAGGTCGCGGCCGCGTTGGCGCTGCTGGGCCAGGAGGAGAACCGGGCCAGCTACGGCGGCCTGCTCTGTACGGTCGCGGCGGACACCGACCCGGTCGCGACGTACCGGACGCTGCGGGCCTTCGACCCGCCGTTGATCAACTTTCTCCTGCCCCACGCCAACTGGGAGCACCCGCCACCGCGCCCGGACGGCACCGTGACGCCGTACGGCGACTGGCTCGTCGAGGCGTTCGAGTGCTGGTACCGGGACCCCGAGCCACCGCGGATCCAGTTCTTCGAGGACGTGATCGTGCTCTTGCTCGGCGGCAAGGGCACCTCGGAACAGATCGGGCTGAGCCCGGCCGCGCTGGTCGTCGTCGAGACCGACGGCGCGATCGAGCAGGTCGACGCGCTGAAGTCGGCCTATCCGGGCGCGGCCGCCACCGGCCTGGACATCAGGCATGACGAGCTTGACGCGGTGCTGGACGATCCGGGCGTCATCGCGCGTCAGATCGGGCTGGCGGCGCTCGGCGACGAGTGTGCCCGCTGCCCCGTGCGCCGCGTCTGCGGCGGCGGGCACTACGTGCACCGCTACCGGGCCGGGGCCGGATTCCGGAACCCGTCCGTCTACTGCGCCGACCTGAAAAGAATCATCGGCCACATCCGTGGCCGGATCGCCGCGGACATCGCGGATCTCACTGGAAAGGTTGAGGGATGACGAGCACCGCTGTCGTCGAGCTGGATCAGTCGCATTTCGCGGGTCTCGCGGCCGGGGGCGGCGGCGCCACGGCGATCGACGCGCTGCGCGCGGCCCAGGTGACCAAGCATCTCCAGCTCATCGGCTTCCTGCTCGAGCGCTGGCCCGGCCCGGAGCGCGAGCGCGACGCGGTGGTCGCCGCCCTCGAGTGGGCCCGCAAGCGCGACGCCGAACGGTTCGCCGAGGTGATCGGGAAGCCGCTCGTCGGTGGCTGGGCGGCGATCGCCGCGCGCGCCGCCATGCAGGGTCGGCCCCAGTGGACCGACGCCGCGCAGCTCGGCGCGCTCGCGATGGTGGCCTGCGCCGCCGCCGGAGAGGACGGCGACGCGACCGTCCCGGTCCGCGCGGGCCTCGCCGCCGTGCCCGGCCTCGGTGTCGCGAAGGTCGACGCCGACCGGGCGCTCCTGACGGTGCGCGACGGCGAGCTGGCCGTTCACGGCGGTGGCGTCACGGTGCCGGTGCGGGCGGGCCACGAGGACGATCCGCGCTGGCTGCCGGTCCGCCGGCTCACCGCGGACGGCATCGCGCTGGACCTGGACGACGTGGACCCGTACCGCCACGGGCATCACGTGCCCCCGGCCAACCGGTTGCCGTCCCGCGAGGTGGCGCACTGGCAGGAGCTCTTCGCGGACGCGTGGGAGCTGCTTATGCGGCATCTCCCGGAGCGGGCGGCCGAGTTGGGCGCCGGACTGCGTACGCTGGTGCCGTTGGTCGAGGACGGCCAGTCGGCACGCAGCGCGACCATCCGGCACGCGTTCGGCGTGTTCGGCCTGACCCGACCGCCGTCCGCCGCCGAGTTCGCGGTGACGGCCGTCCACGAGTTCCAGCACTCGAAGCTCAGCGCGATGCTCGACCTCGTTCCGATGAGTGACGCGAGCGACCGGGGCCGCTACTTCGCGCCATGGCGCACCGACCCGCGGCCGCTGCCCGGCCTCCTGCAGGGCGTCTACGCGTTCGTCGGCGTCGCCGACACCTGGCGCGCGCTGCGTGCGGTGGACGGGCTGACGTCGGAAGCTGAGCGGCAGTTCGCCACGGCCCGCATGCAGGTGCACACCGGGCTCACCTCGATCGAGCGGTCGCCGGCGCTGACGTCGGCCGGGCGGGAGCTGGTCGGCCACCTGCGCGAGCGGACCGAAGCGCTGCTCGCCGAGCCCGTCCCGCCGGCGGTGGCGCGGGCGGCCGAGGAGACCAACGCCCGGATCCGGCAGCAGTGGGTGGAGCGCAACGGCGCCATCCCCGCCTGATCAAATCACGTGGGGGGCGACTCGATGTCGCCCTCCGCGCGGCGGCCCTTGCTGATCGCGACCACCTCGTGGTGTTCGGGCCCGAGGAAGCGCCGGAGCGCGTCGAACGACTCGGCGAACAGGGCGTCGCCCTCGGCCGTCGAACCGGACGCGCGCAGGTCGTGCGCGAGGTTGATCGCACGCATCAGCACGTACGGGTGCTCGAAGCCGTCGCGCGCCGGGTCGCCCCCGCCGGACGTCGCGCGGCTGGCCTGCAGGATCAGGGTGGACTGGGCCACCGCTCCCGCGTGGTCACCGGCGAGCGCCAGGTTGGTGGCGACCGAACTGCCGGCGCACAGCGTGTAGGGGTGCTCGGGCGAGAGCACCTCGGACAACCTGGCGTAGTTGCGCTCGTCCAACTCCCGCGCCTCGTCCAGCTCGCCCGCGGCGCGCTTGACGATGGCGTCGTTGACGGTCGCGACCAGCGTCAGCGGGTGCGAGTCGCCGAAGTCGGACTTGTATCGGCCGAGCGCGTCGGAGATCAGCGCCTGGGCCTCCTCGAGGCGGCCGGCCTCGCGATAGGCGTTGCCGAGGCTGACCGCCGCCGCCACCGTGTATTCGTGGTTGGCACCGAACCGCGACCGCGTGCGCTGCTCCGTGTCCCGGAGCAGTGCGACGGACTCCTCCAGCCGACCGGCCTTGCGCAGGAGAATCGCGAAGGTGCGGTCGGCCAGCAGGGCCAACCGGTGGTTGGAGCCGACGACGGTGTGGAGGGCCTCGAGCCAGTCCTCCATGATTTTGACGCCGGCCGCGTAGGCGCCCATGCCGTAGTAGCTGCGACCCATGTTCATCAGGGCCTCGAGGGAACGCCGGTCCATCCGGCCGGCGTCCTCCCAGTATTGGGCGACCTCCTGGTCGAGCCGGAACGCCTCGGCGAAGTCGCCGATCATGCGGTAGTCGACGGCCAGGTTGAGCTTCGCCCGCAGCGTGTAGGTGTCGTCCTCGGCGCCGAACACGCGGCGGTGGGCGTCGACGGAGGCCTGGTCGAAGGCCAGCGCCTCGGCGTACTTGCCCGCGATGCGCAGATCGGAACCCAGCTGGTTGCCGGTGATCAGCGTGTATTCGTGGTCGGCACCGAGCAGCGGGCTGTCCCGTAGTCGGTTGTAGGTGTCGAGCGCGAGCGGCGCCGCGCCCGCACTGTCGCCGGTGGCCCGGCGGGCGTTGGCGAGCTGCGCGCGGGCCAGCAGGGTCATCTCTCCGTCGGGACCGAGCTTGGGATCGAAGGTCTCCTTCTCCCAGATCCGGACCGCGCGTTCGGCGAGACGCTGGCTGCCGGCGTAGTCGCCGATGATGAAGAGGTAGCGGGCGTAGTCGCCGACCACGGCGCGGGCGTCGAGGCTGTCGGCGTTGGTCAGGTCGGCCGTGTCGATGTGCGGACCGAGGTCGGCGTGGTTCTCCATGTTGGGGTTCTCGTCGGGGTCGCCGGGGCTGGCCTGGACGAGGATGTTGCGCACGTTGCGGAGCGCCGCCTCGGACAGCGGGCCCGGCATCGTGTCGCGCAGCACCCGCTGCACCAGCCGGTGCACCTGGATCCGCTGCGCCGCGTCGACCTTGGCCAGGCCGAACCGGTTGAGGTCACGGACGGCCCGGTTGAGCTGGACCTTGGCGCGGAGCATGCCGCGCAACGGCTCGGTGACGTCGGCGTCCTTGCCGTTGATCAGCAAGGAGACCGCGACCGGCTCACCGCCCAGATAGGCGAACAGCTCGAAGAGCTGTGCCGTGGCGGGTGAGTCGCGACGCAGTTGCTCCATGGCGAGCGTGACGAACGCGGCGACCGAGACCGGGTAGTTGATCGGCTTGCCCTCGGCGAGCAGCTCGATGTGCGTGTCGAGCAGCTCGATGTATTCCTTGATGGGCATGGCCGTCGCCAGATACCACGCCGCGGCTTGCTCCAGCGCCAGCGGCAGGTCACCGAGCTTCTCGGCGAGGGCGCGGGCGTCGGGCTCCTGGATGCGGGCGTTGCCCTCGCTGTCGCGGGTGCGCTTGCGGAGGAGCTCGACGCTCTCATCGCGCCGGAAGACGTCGACCTCGATCGCGGGCCCGACCGCGGCCCATTCCTGGATGCGGCTCGTGACGATGACGTCGCCGCCCGACGAGGGCAGGAACTGGTCGAGCGTGTCGGGGTCGTCGGCGTTGTCGTAGACCAGCAACCAGGTCAGCCCGCCACCGGCGAGGGCGTCGAGGACGATGCGCGCGTTCTGCTGCCGGTCCTCGGTGGTGGCCAGGCCGAGGCGCTCGGCGAGCGCGGTCAGCGACCGGAGCACGCTGGACGGCTGCTCGGCGGCGATCCACCAGATCAGGTCGTACTGGTCGATGTGGCGATAGACGTATTCGACGACGAGTTGTGTCTTACCGACACCACCCATGCCGTGCAGCGTCTGCGGCAGCACCGATGCCTTTGAGGTGTTGCGCAATGCCTCGCCGAGCCGCTCGAGCATGTTGTCGCGACCCGTGAAGTTGCGGTTGCGAATGGGCACGCCGCCCCAGATCAGACCCGTTTCGTCGGCCCGCCGGGAACGCTGCGGCTGCCGCGGCACGGCGCTTTTCGCAGGCGTGGACGGCTCGGGCTCGGGCGACACCGAGGCGGAGCCGGGCCCGAGCGTCGAGCGCAGTTCGGCGACGGTGTTCTCGCTGATGCCCAGGCCGCCGGAGACCGTCTCCAGCCAGGCGCCGAGCTCGCCCGTGGTGGGGCCGACGACGATCGAGTTGAGCCGGCCCACGAACACCAGCAGCGTGGGCACCCCGTCGCTGCCGACCGGCAGGCGCTCCATGAGCCGGATCGCCTTGCCGATGTCGCGCCAGGTCTGCAGCGAGCGCATCTCGTCGAGCTTGGCCAGCGCAGCCACGTCGGCGACCGCGTCGGCGATGTCACCGATCGGAATGCCCGCGAGCAGGCGGCGCAGCACCTCACGGTCGGGTGTGGAGAGCAGCGTCGGCCCGCCGAAGTCGCGCGCCAGGGCCGCGGCCTTGGTGCTCTCGTCGCCACGATGGTGGCGCAGCACGATCTGCGTGAAAGTCTTGAGCCCGCCGGAACAGGCGAGGCAGGCCGCGAGGATCGACTGAAGATCGCGCTTCGGATCGTCGAACCTTTCGATCTCCATTGGACGGCGCAACGACCTTCGCAGGTCCTCTACGCGCGCGTCCCGCACGTCGGAGTCGCCGAGGGCGGGAATACCGAGAAGCACATCGAGCATGCCGTCAAGATGACCTCGACCCAGCACGACTTCAGCCACGGCCACCCACTTCTATGCTCGCGGGTCAGGAGCATTCATCGTATCGCACCGACTACGGATGGGAAGGCCTTGATTTACCGCGCGTGAGGCTCCACCGGCCAATGTGGGCACAATCCGAATACGATTGTGCACCGGACTCCAGAATGGACTCGAAGCGCTCAGCCGGTGCGCCGCAGCACCGCCAGGAACATCGCGTCGGTGCCGTGCCGGTGTGGCCAGAGCTGCACCGTCGGGCCCGTCCCCAGGCCCGGCATGCCGGCCGGCAGCAGCGGGCGGGCGTCGACGAAGTCGACCGCGATGTCCGCGCGGCGGGTGCCCTCGGTGACCGACACGTGCGTCTCCACCGTGTGCGGCGAGCAGGTGACGTAGCCGACCACCCCGCCCGGCCGCACCGCCCGCAGTGCCGCGGTGAGCAGCTCGCGCTGCAGCCGGGTCAGCGGCGGCAGGTCGCTGGGCTGCCGGCGCCAGCGCGCCTCGGGCCGGCGGCGCAGCGCGCCCAGGCCGGTGCACGGCGCGTCGACCAGCACCCGGTCGAAGCCCTGCTCGGGCAGGTCCGGATCGCGGCCGACCGTGCGGCCGTCGGTGTGCAGCACCGTCGCCGGGAAGCCCCGGACCGCCTGGGAGACCAGCTCCGCGCGGTGCGCGGCCACCTCGACCGCGGTCAGGTGGGCACCCCGCTGCGCGGCGATCGCGGCGAGCAGGCCCGCCTTGCCGCCCGGGCCTGCGCAGAGGTCGAGCCAGCGCGCGTCCGTGCCCTCGACCGGCGCCTCGACCAGCGCGGTCGCGACCAGTTGGGAACCCTCGTCCTGGACGTGCGCGCGGCCGTCGCGGATCGCCGCCAGGTCGCCGGGCGCGCCGCCGGACAGGTAGACCGCGTACGGCGAGAACGCGCCGGGCGCGCCGCCCACCTCGTCGGCCAGCTCGACCGCGTCGACCCGGCCCGGGCGGGCGCAGAGCTGCACGGCCGGCCCCTGGTTGTCCTCGATCAGCAGCCGGGCGGTCTCGTCCAGGTCGCCGCCGAGGGCCTCCTGGAACGCGCGCACGATCCACTGCGGATGGCTGTACGCGAGCGCCAGGTTGCCGATCGGGTCGGTCTCGTACACGGGAGCGATCTGCTCCACCCAGGTGTCCACGTCGCGCGTGGTGATCTCCCGGAGCACGGCGTTGGCGAAGCCCGTCGCGCCGGGTGCGACCACGCGCACCAGGTCGACGGTGGACGAGACCGCGGCGTGTGCCGGGACCCGCATGTAGAGGATCTGGTAGGCGCCCAGCCGCAGCGCGTCGCGGGCCGGCGGGTCGATCCGCTCGACCTCGCGCCCGGCCGCGACGGCGATCACCGCGTCGAGCGTGCCGAGCGAGCGCAGGGCGCCGTAGGTCAGTTCGGTGGCGAACGCCGCGTCCCGGCCGCGCACGTCCCGGTCCCGCAGGATGTTCGGCAACACCAGGTTGGCGTACGCGTCGTCGCGGTGCACGGCGGCGACCGCCTCGTAGGCGGCGAACCGCGCGGGATCGACGGCCGGCCGGCGGCCCTGCCGCTGGCCCCCGCGGGCGTGGGCGGTCACGCGAACCGCTCGCTGGAGTCGACGCGGGCACCGCGGGCCCAGTCGGCGGCCGGCATGGCCCGCTTGCCCGCGGCCCGCACCTCGCCGAGCGCGACCGGCGTCGTGGCGGTGCCGACGTACACGCCGGACTTCTCGACCAGCAGGTCGCCCGGCTTGAGCGCCGGCGCGTTGGCGACCGGCCGGACGGGGCCGAGCTTGACCCGGTCCTCCCGGAACGTGGTCCACGCACCCGGTGCGGGCGTGCAGGCCCGGATGCGGCGGTCGACCGCGAACGCCGGCTCGTCCCAGCGCACCATCGCGTCCTCGACGGTCAGCTTCGGCGCGAGGCTCACCCCGTCGGCCGGCTGCGGCTCGGCCCGCGCGGTGCCCGCCTCGATCGCGTCGAGCACCGCGACCAGCAGGCCGGCGCCGGAGCCGGCGAGCCGCTCGAGCAGGTCGCCGGACGTGTCGGTGGGGCGGATCTCGTCGGTCAGCGTGCCGTAGACCGGGCCCGTGTCGAGGCCCGCCTCCAGCTCGAAGACGCTCGCGCCGGTGATCTCGTCACCGTGCAGGACGGCGTGCTGCACGGGCGCCGCGCCGCGCCAGGCGGGCAGCAGCGAGAAGTGCAGGTTGATCCAGCCGTGCCGGGGGATCTCCAGCGCCGACGGCGGCACCAGGGCGCCGTAGGCGACCACCGGCACGCAGTCGGGCGCGAGCGCGCGCAGCCGTTCCTGGATCCTGGGGTTGGCTGCGCCTAGGCCGTTCGGCCCGTTCCTGGTCGTACAGGTCGACAACGAGGTCTCACTCGACTTCGCCGACGACCACGGGC
>NZ_JBFAIU010000218.1:0-12864 GCF_040654855.1 Asanoa sp. NPDC050611 | reverse complement strand
CTCGGCCCTCGACGTGACGACCGAGCTCGACCTCTGGCGGGCGTTGCGGGCCACCGGGGTGACGGTGATCGGGTCGACCTCGAAACAGGCCGCGCGGCCGGACCACGGCGAACGCCAGCACGGCAGCCAGCAGCAGCACGGCCCACACGGTCGACACAGAGCGCCAGGGTACGGCCGGTATGGCGGGTCCGCCCGGCGGCGGCGCGCCGGCAACTGGTCAACCGGCGATCAACCGGTCGCAACCCCCCACTCACCTAAATCGTGATCATCAATGGGGTACGCGTTTCTGATCGGAAGGCGAAGCCTGCCATGCGTATCGACCGTCGCCAACTCCTCACCCTTGCCGGCGCCAGTGGCGTCGGCCTGGCCGCCACCGTCGCCGGCGTCAGCACCGCGCCCGCGCTGGCGGACCCGAAGCACCACGTCGACCCGTTCACCCTCGGCGTCGCGTCCGGCGACCCGCAGCCCGACGGCGTCGTGCTGTGGACCCGGCTCGCGCCCGACCCGGTCGTCGCGGACGGCCTCGGCGGGATGAGCCGCCACGTCGTCCCCGTCCGCTGGGAGGTGGCCGAGGACGAGCGGTTCCGCCACGTCGTCAAGCACGGCGTCGAGCGCGCCACCCCGGAGCTGGGCCACTCGGTGCACGCCGAGGTGCACGGCCTGCGGGCCGACCGCGAGTACTTCTTCCGGTTCCGCACCGGTAACGCCGTGAGCCCCGTCGGGCGTACCCGGACCGCGCCGTCGTTCCTCTCGAAGCCCCGTGAGCTGGCGTTCGCGTTCGTGTCCTGCTCGAACTACCCGACCGGGCACTTCACCGCCTACCGGCACCTGGCGGAGGAGGAGCTGGACCTGGTCCTGCATCTCGGCGACTACATCTACGAGGGACCGGCGGCGGGCACGCTGGGCCGGGCGCACCTGCCGGCCGCGGAGATCTTCTCGCTGGCCGACTACCGGGTCCGGCACGCGCAGTACAAGACGGACCCCGACCTGCAGCTCGCGCACGCCCGCTTCCCGTGGGCGGTCACCTGGGACGACCACGAGGTCGAGAACAACTACGCGGACGAGATCTCCGAGGACGCGGCCCAGGACCCGGAGCCGTTCCTCCGCCGCCGGGCGGCCGCCTACCAGGCGTACTACGAGCACATGCCACTGCGCCGCTCGCAGGTGCCGCACGGCCCGGACATGCGGATCTACCGCCGCCTGCGGTACGGCCGCCTGGCCGAGTTCAACATGCTCGACGGTCGCCAGTACCGCTCCGATCAGACCACGGACCCGGCCCAGCTCGACGACCCGGCCCGCTCGATGCTGGGTGCGGAGCAGGAGAAGTGGCTGATCGACGGCCTGAGCCACTCGGCCGGCACGTGGAACATCCTGGCCCAGCAGACGGTGATGGCCAAGGCGGACCGCGACCCGGGCCCGGGCGAGATCCTGCCCAACGACAACTGGAACGGCTACGAGCCGGCCCGTCAGCGCCTGTTCGACGACGTCGCGCGGCGGCGGATCGAGAACATGGTCGTCGTCACCGGTGACGCCCACTGCAGCATGGTCGCGGACCTCAAGCAGAACTTCGACGACCCGTCCTCGCGTACGGTCGGCGTCGAGTTCCTGGGCACGTCGGTCACGTCGGGCGGCGACGGCGCACCGATGGACCAGCGGGGCACGGAGTGGCTGGCCTCGAACCCGCACATGAAGTTCTACGACGCCCGCCGCGGCTACGTGCGGGTGACGGCGGACAACCGCGAGCTGCGCACGGACTACCGCGCGGTGCCGGCGGTCACGACCCCGGACGCCCCGGTCTCGACGATCGCGAGCTTCGTGGTCGAGGACGGCCGCCCGGGTATCGCCTAGCGACGACTGCGGGGGTGCGCCCTGTCCGGCGCACCCCTGCTCTACAGCCCCGCGGGGAAGGTGTAGCTCGCCGGCGGGTCGGCCTGCTGGGCCGTGGTGCCGTAGACCAGCGCGATCTCGTCGTGGGCGTGCAGCACGATGGCCGCGGGGTCGCCCTGGACGGCCTTGCCGTTGACGTAGGCCTGCAGCGTCTTGCCGTCGCCGGCGGTGAGGGCGCCGATGTGGTCGGCCGAGAGCGACACGTCCCATTCGGTGAACAGCTGCCCCAGGCTGAACTCGGCCTTGACCGGCGACTCGACGTGCACCACGCCGGTGGTGTCGTGGGTGTGCAGCGGGCTGAGCTGGCCGGTGCCCTCGTCGATGCCGATCTCGGCGGGCACCGTCACCGGCTGACCGTCGGCGATCACGTCGAGGTGCGCGTGGATGTGCTCGACGTTGCCTTCCTCACCCAGCATCGGGAGGCCGGCGGCCGTCACCCGCGCGGTCGCGTCCTGTGGCGCCGGCCACGGCGGCCGGCTGGTGCCGCCCTGTGCGGTGAGCGCCGGTGACGCCGGAATCCCGGACGCGCTGGCCTTGCCGCCGGTCAGGTTGAGCGCGAGCACCACACCAGCCACGATCAACACCACGAGCCCCACCATGCTGTACGTGAAGAGGTGCCGCCGGCGGCGGTCGCGTCTCCGCTGCGCCTCGAGCGCCTTGCGAGCCGCGGCGGCACGCGCCTTGCCGCTTCTTCCGTTGGTCATGCGGCAAAGGGTGCGTCGAGCAGCTGAGAAAGTGTGGAGAGCCGGCTGAGTGGCGCCTGTTGACGCGATCGGCCGAGGTCGTTCACAGTGACGGACGCCGATCGGGAGGTGCGCATGCCGGCAGTCGACACGGACCTGACCAGCTTGGTCGTCGCCGCGCGGGCCGGCGACCGGCGGGCGCTCGACGAGCTCGCCGGGCGGGTGCTGCCGCTGGTCTACACGGTGGTCGCCCGGGCGCTGTCCGGCGATCCCGATCTCGACGACGTCGTGCAGGACGCCATGCTGCGGGCGGTGCGGGACCTGCCGACGCTGCGGGATCCGAGCCAGTTCCGGGCGTGGCTGATGGCGATCGCGGTGCGTCAGGTCGGCACCCACCTGCATCGGCGGCGGGTGGCCGACGCCCGGTCGGCCCCGCTGGACGACGCGGCCGACGTGGCACGCGAAGACCCGACCCTGCTGCACGCCGCGCTGTCCGAGCAGCGCCGCCAGGTCGCGCGGGCCGGGCGCTGGCTGGATCCGGCCGACCGGATGTTGCTGTCGCTGTGGTGGTTGGAGCAGGCCGGCCACCTGACCCGGCAGGAGCTGGCGGAGGCCAGCGGCGCGCGGGGCGCGCACGTGCGGGTCCGGCTGCAGCGGATGCGCGACCAGCTCGACCTGAGCCGCGCGGTGGTGGCGGCGTTGGAGACGCCCCGGCGATGCGCGGACCTCGACGCGGCCGCCGCCGGCTGGAACGGTGCGCCCAGTCCGTTGTGGCGCAAGCGGCTGGCCCGGCACGTCCGGTCGTGCGCTGTCTGCCAGCGCGCGGCGGCCGGTCAGGTGCCGCCCGAGCGGCTGCTGGACTACACGTTGCTCCCGGTGCCGCTGGGCCTGGCGGCCGCGGTCGTCGGCGAGGGCGGGCGGGTCGCGAAGCCGTCGCTGGCCGCGAAGGTCATGCTGGCCCTCGGCGG
The DNA here is from genome assembly GCF_040654855.1 of Asanoa sp. NPDC050611. Classification (NCBI taxonomy): domain Bacteria; kingdom Bacillati; phylum Actinomycetota; class Actinomycetes; order Micromonosporales; family Micromonosporaceae; genus Asanoa; species Asanoa sp. NPDC050611. Next base: position 9,326 of record NZ_JBFAIU010000218.1, on the reverse strand, counting down.
GCATCCGGTGGCCGGCTCGGTGGCCGCCGCGGCCGTGCTCGCCGTGGTCGTCGCGTTCGCCGTGCCCAGGACCCCGGATGCCCCGCCGGCCGCGTCGCTCCAGGTGGGCCCGGCCTCGCTCGAGATGGCCAACCAACCGGGGCAGTACGCGTCGACGGCCGGCGGTCTCGGCGTGCTGAGCCATGTCGACGCCGGCAGTCCGGAGGCGGCGCGCCGGCGGGTCACGTTCCAGGTCGCGCCGGGCATCGCGGACTCGGCCTGCTTCACGCTGCGGACCGCGGACGGCGCGTACCTGCGGCATTCGTCGTGGCGGCTGCGGGCGAGCCGGGACGAGGGCACCGCACTCTTCCGCGGCGATGCCACCTTCTGTGTCGCGCCGGGCTCGGTGCCCGGCTCGGTGTCGTTGGAGGCGTCGAACTATCCCGGGTGGTTCCTGCGGCACCGCGACGGCCAACTGTGGGTCGACCACTCGGACCGGAGTGCGGCTTTCCGGGCGGACAGCTCGTTCTTCGTCCGTCCGCCCTGGGCCGGGCCGTAACGGGCAGCGCCTGCCGAAACCAAATGTCGTTCCGACTTTTCGTTACGACAGGTCCCGCCAAATAGTCCCCGCGCCATTTCCGGGACAACCCTTGAAAGTTTCCGAAACGCTCTGGCAACATCGGTGCAACTCGATGTGAGCGGTTAACCCTCGCCACCAAATCCATGCCTTGACGCTGCCGGACATCGAATGTGAGCGCTAACATGCGTGTTGGTTCTCCGGCGATGACGCGTGGCCATTTCCGCTTGGAGGAACCCATGGGAATTCGCCGGCTCCTGCGCCGCGCGGCGGCGGTGGTCGGCACGACCGCGCTGACCGGCGGCATGCTGGTCGGTCTGGGCGCGGCGGACGCCGCCGCCGCGACCGTCGACACCACGGCGTGGTACGTGCTGATCAACCGCAACAGCGGCAAGGCGCTGGACGTCTACAACCTGGCGACCAACGACGGTGCGCGGATCACCCAGTGGACCCGCAACGACGGCGCACAGCAGCAGTGGCAGTTCGTCGACTCGGGCGGCGGCTGGTACCGGCTGAAGTCCCGGATCTCGGGCAAGGTGCTCGACGTCTACAACCGCTCGACGGCCGACGGCGCGGCGATCGTGCAGTGGGCCGACGGCAACGGCACCAACCAGCAGTTCCAGCTCGCCGACTCGGCCGGCGGGTACGTCCGGCTGATCGCCCGGCACAGCGGCAAGGTCGTCGAGGTGCAGAACGCCTCCACCGCCGACGGCGCCAACGTCGTGCAGTACGCCGACTGGGGCGGCAACAACCAGCAGTGGCAGCTCGTCCGCGTGGGCTCGGGCGGCGGCGGGAGCACCTATGCCAACCCGGTCGTGTGGCAGGACTTCGCCGACGGCGACATCATCCGGGTCGGCGACGCCTACTACTACTCGGCGTCCACCATGCACTACTCGCCCGGTGCCCCCATCCTGCGCTCCTACGACCTGGTCAACTGGGAGTACGCCGGCCACTCGGTGCCCAGGCTCGACTTCGGCTCCAGCGCCTACGACCTGTCCGGCGGCCGGGCGTACGTGAAGGGGATCTGGGCCTCGACGCTCAACTACCGGCGCAGCAACAGCACCTACTACTGGCTCGGCTGCGTCGAGTTCAACCGGACCTACGTCTACACGGCGACGGCCGTCGACGGTGCGTGGCAGAAGCGCGCGCAGATCAACAACTGCTACTACGACGCCGGGCTGCTCGTCGACGACAACGACACGATGTACGTCGCGTACGGCAACACGAACATCAGCGTCGCCCAGCTCTCCGCCGACGGCCTGAGCCAGGTGCGCAGCCAGCAGGTGTTCACCACACCCTCGAGCGTCGGGACCCTGGAGGGCGCCCGGTTCTACAAGCGCAACGGGAGCTACTACATCTGGCTGACCCGTCCCGCCAACGGGCAGTACGTGCTCAAGTCCAGCAGCCCGTTCGGACCGTACGAGATGCGCCAGGTGCTCCTCGACCTGCCCGGGCCGATCTCCGGCGGCGGCGTGCCGCACCAGGGCGGCCTGGTGCAGACCCAGAACGGCGACTGGTACTACATGGCGTTCGTCGACGCGTACCCCGGTGGCCGCATGCCCGCCCTGGCCCCGATCTCGTGGAGCGCCGACGGATGGCCGAGCGTGCAGACCGTCAACGGCGCGTGGGGCAGTTCCTACCCCAAGCCGAACATCCCGGCGTCCGGGCGCACCGTGCAGCCGATGACCGGCGCCGACACCTTCGCCTCCGCGACCCTCGGGCACCGCTGGGAGTGGAACCACAACCCGGACAACAGCAGGTGGTCGGCCGGCAGCGGCCTGCGCCTGCAGACCGCCACGGTCACCAACGACCTGTACGCGGCCCGCAACACCCTCACGCACCGCATCCAGGGTCCGTCGTCGACCGCGACGATCGAGCTGGACTACTCGACCATGGCCAACGGCGACCGGGCGGGCCTCGCGATGCTGCGTGACTCGTCGGCGTGGATCGGCGTGCGCCGCGACAACGGCACCACCCGGGTCTCCATGACCAACGGGCTGACCATGAACGGCAGCTGGAACACCACCGGCACCGGCACCGAACAGGCCGGCGCACCGGTCTCCGGCGGCCGGCTCTGGTTGCGGGTGAACGCCGACATCCGGCCGGGATCCGGTCGCCAGGCCCGCTTCTCCTACAGCACCGACGGATCCACCTTCATCGGGCTGGGTCCCGCGTTCACGCTCAACAACGCCTGGCAGTTCTTCATGGGCTACCGATTCGCGATGTTCAACTACGCGACCCAGGCCCTCGGCGGTGCCGTGACGGTCCGCCGCTTCGACCTCACCACCCCCTGATCCGGAACGGAGGGCATCGACATGACGAGCAGATCGAGGCGGACCTGGTGGTCGGTCGCGGTCGTCGGAGCGGTCACGGCCGCGCTGACCGCCGGCCTGGCCGGCACCGCGAACGCCGCGAGCACGCTTGGCGCCTCGGCGGCGGAGAAGGGCCGCTACTTCGGCGCCGCGATCAGTGCGGGCAAGCTGGGTGACAACACCTACGTGACGATCCTCAACCGCGAGTTCAACAGCGTCACGCCCGAGAACGAGATGAAGTGGTCGTACACGGAGCCGCAGCAGGGCAGCTTCAGCTACGGCAGCGCCGACCGGATCGTCAACCACGCCCGTTCGCGCGGCATGGCCGTCCGCGGTCACACCCTGCTCTGGCACGCGCAGCAACCCGGCTGGGCGCAGAACATGTCCGGCAGCGCGCTGCGCAACGCCATGAACAACCACGTCACCCAGGTCGCGACCTACTACCGCGGCAAGATCCACACCTGGGACGTGGTCAACGAGGCGTTCGCCGACGGCGGCGGCGGCGGCCGCCGTGACTCCAACCTGCAGCGCACCGGCAACGACTGGATCGAGGTCGCGTTCCGGCTCGCCCGCGCCGCCGACCCGAACGCCAAGCTCTGTTACAACGACTACAACACCGACGGCGTCAACGCGAAGTCGACCGGCATCTACAACATGGTCCGCGACTTCAAGGCCCGCGGCGTCCCCATCGACTGCGTCGGCTTCCAGTCGCACCTGACCAACTCGGTGCCCAGCGACTACCAGGCCAACCTGCAACGCTTCGCCGACCTCGGCGTCGACGTGCAGATCACCGAGCTCGACATCGCCGGCTCCAACCAGGCCAGCGTGTACGGCACCGTCACCCGGGCGTGCCTGGCCGTCTCCCGGTGCACCGGCATCACCGTCTGGGGCATCCGCGACAGCGACTCGTGGCGCACGGGCGAGAACCCGCTGCTGTTCGACGGCAACGGCAACAAGAAGGCGGCGTACGACGCCGTGCTGAACGCCCTGAACGCCGGCACGAGCAACCCGTCCGGCCCGGTCGACACCACCGCCTGGTACGTGCTGGTCAACCGCAACAGCGGCAAGGCCCTGGACGTCTACGAGCGGGCGACCAACGACGGCGCCCGGATCAACCAGTGGACCCGAAACGACGGCGCCTGGCAGCAGTGGCAGTTCGTCGACTCGGGCGGCGGCTACTACCGCGTCCGGTCCCGGCATTCCGGCAAGGTCCTCGACGTCTACAACTTCTCGACCGCCGACGGTGGCGCGATCGTGCAGTGGACCGACGGCAACGGAACCAACCAGCAGTTCCGGTTGGCCGACTCGAGTGGCTACGTGCGGCTGATCAGCCGGCACAGCGGCAAGGCCGTCGAGGTGCAGGGCGCGTCCACCGCCGACGGCGGCAACGTCGTGCAGTACGCCGACTGGGGCGGCGCCAACCAGCAGTGGCAGCTCGTGCGGGTCGGCTGAGATGTCACGACACCGCTTGGCCGTGCTGGCCGCCATGATGCTTGCCGTTCTCTTCCTTCGCGCACCTGCCGCCTCGGCGTTGGACAACGGCGTCGCCCGGGTGCCACCCATGGGATGGAACAGCTGGAACACGTTCGGCTGCAACATCAACGAGACGCTGATCCGGCAGATGGCCGACGCGCTGGTCTCCAGCGGCATGCGCGACCTCGGCTACCAGTACGTCGTCGTGGACGACTGCTGGTTCAACCCCAACCGCGACTCGGCCGGCAACCTGCAGGGCGATCCGTCCCGTTTTCCGAGCGGAATGCGGGCGCTCGGCGACTACCTGCACGCCCGGGGCCTGAAGTTCGGGCTCTACCAGGTGCCGGTCGACCGGACCTGCGCGCAGTACTTCGGCGCGTATCCCGGTGCGACCGGCAGCCAGGGACACGAGGCGCAGGACGCCCGGCAGTTCGCCGCCTGGGGCGTCGACTACCTCAAGTACGACTGGTGCTCGCCCAACGGGACGATCCAGGACCAGGTGACCACGTTCGCGAAGATGCGCGACGCGTTGGCCGCCACCGGCCGGCCGATCGTCTACAGCATCAACCCCAACAGCATCCACGCCAAGACCGGACCGTTGCGCAACTGGGGTGACGTCGCGAACCTGTGGCGCACCACCGAGGACATCACCAACGCCTGGGACACCGGCCAGACCAACGGCTATCCGATGGGCATCCAGAACATCGTCAACGTCACCGTTCCCCTGGCGGGCTACGCGGGTCCGGGCAGCTTCAACGACCCCGACATGCTCGAGGTCGGCCGGGGCGGGATGTCCGACACCGAGATGCGCAGCCACTTCGCGTTGTGGGCCATGCTGGCCGCGCCCCTGATGGCCGGCAACGACGTGCGGTCCATGAATACGGCGACGCAGACCATCCTGAAGAACCAGAACCTGATCGCGATCAACCAGGATTCGCTTGCGCTGCAGGCCCGCCAGGTCGCCGGCGACAGCACGCGCCGGGTGCTGGCCAAGAGCCTCGCCAACGGCGATGTGGCGGTCGCCCTGTTCAACCAGAGCGGCGCGACCACCACGATCTCCACCACCGCCGCCGCGATCGGCAAGTCCGGGTCGTCGTTCACCCTGCGGGACGCGTGGACCAACGCGACCACCGCCACCAGCGGCGCGATCAGCGCGAGTGTGCCGGCCCACGGCACGGTCGTCTACCGGGTCAGCGGTGGTGGCACGTCCAGCGGGGGGACGCTGGTCAGCGCCGCCTCCGGGAGATGCCTCGACGTGCCGCAGGGCAACACGGCCAACGGCACGCAGCCGGTCATCTGGGACTGCAACGGCGGCACCAACCAGCGCTGGACGCGCGACGGCCAGACGGTCCGCGCGCTCGGCAAGTGCCTGGACGCCCCGCTCAACGCCACGGCCGGGGCGAAGGCGCAGATCTGGGACTGCAACGGCGGCGCGAACCAGCGGTGGACGTTCGGCTCCGACGGCACCGTACGCGGTGAGCAGTCCGGTCTCTGCCTCGACGTCGACCGGAACCTGACCGCCAACGGCACCGCCGTGCTGCTCTGGACCTGCACGGCGGCCGCGAACCAGCGCTGGACGGCGACCTCATGAACGCCCGCCGGCTCGCGGCGACGGTGGTCGCGCTGCTGTGCGCGCTGACGGTGGCCCCGTCGGTCGCCCACGCGGACAACCCGATCGTGCAGACCATCTACACGGCCGACCCGGCGCCGCTCGTCCACAACGGACGCGTGTACCTCTACACAGGACACGACGAGGACGGCTCGACGTGGTTCACCATGCGCGAGTGGCGCGTCTACTCGTCGTCGGACATGGTGAACTGGACCGACCACGGTTCGCCGCTGAACCTGGCCAGCTTTGCCTGGGCCGACGCCAACGCCTGGGCCGGCCAGGTCGTCGCCCGCAACGGCCGGTTCTACTGGTACGTCCCCGTGCGCAACCGCGCGACCGGCGGCATGGCCATCGGGGTGGCCGTCGCCGACAGCCCGACCGGGCCGTTCACCGACGCCCTGGGCCGCCCGCTGGTCGAGAACAACGAGATCGACCCCACGGTGCTGATCGACGACAACGGTCAGGCCTATCTCTACTGGGGCAACCCGCGGCTGTGGTACGTACGCCTGAACGCCGACATGACCTCGTTCTCGGGCAGCCCGACGCAGATCCCCTTGACCACCTCGGGCTTCGGCACCCGCACCGGTGACGCCAACCGGCCCACCCTCTACGAGGAGGGGCCGTGGGTCTACAAGCGCAACGGCCTCTACTACAACGTCTTCGCGGCCAAATGCTGCTCGGAGTTCATCGCCTACTCCACCGCCACCGGGCCCCTCGGACCGTGGACGTACCGCGGGACGGTCATGCCGACCCAGGGCAGCAGCTTCACCAACCATCCGGGGATCGTCGACTTCAACGGCAGCTCGTATTTCTTCTACCACAACGGTGCTTTGCCGGGCGGCGGCGGATTCACCCGGTCGGTGGCGGTGGAACGGTTCGCGTACAACGCCGACGGTTCGCTCCCGACTATCAACATGACGACGAACGGCGCGCCGCAGGTCGGCACGCTCAACCCGTACGCGCGCCAGGAGGCGGAGACCATCGCCTGGACGTCCGGGGTCGAGACGGAGCGGTCCGGCGAAGGCGGGATGAACGTCGGCTGGATCGACAACGGCGACTGGATCAAGGTCAAGGGTGTCGCGTTCGGTGGCGGGGCGACCTCGTTCAGCGCCCGGGTCGCCTCCGCCGCCGCCGGCGGTCGGATCGAGGTCCGGCTCGACGGGTCGAACGGGACCGTCGCCGGGACGTGCACCGTGCCCGGCACGGGCGGCTGGCAGACGTGGACGACCGTGTCGTGCGGCGTCACCGGGGCGACCGGCACACGCGACCTCTACCTGCGCTTCACCGGCGGCACCGGCTCCCTGTTCAACGTCAACTGGTGGCAGTTCGGCGGGGGAGGCGGCGGCAACCTGCTCACCAACGGTTCGATGGAGAACGGGACAGCCGGGTGGAGCGCGTTCGGCGGTGGCACGCTGTCGACCACGACGAGCGTCGCGCACGGCGGCACGAGCGCGCTCGCGGTCTCCGGGCGCACCGCCTCCTGGCACGGCCCGAGCCAGAACGTCACGGGCGCCCTCCTCAACGGCCGCGGCTACACGACGTCCGCGTGGGTCCGCGCGCAGAGCGGCACGCCGGCCGCGAAAGCCACGCTGGCCCTGACGGCGGGCGGCACGACGAGCTACGTGTCGCTGACCCCGGCGACGACGGTCACCTCGACCGGCTGGACGTTGCTGACCGGCACCGCGACGGTCGCCTGGACCGGCTCGCTCACGGCGGCCACGTTCTATCTCGAAACGACGTCCGGCACGGACGGCTTCTACGTCGACGACGTCGCCATCCAGTAGGACCCCCACCCCCATCGAAGGAGGATCATGTCTGTGCTAAGAGCGACCCTACGGTCGCGGGTGCCACGCGCCGTCGCCGCCGGCGTGTCGGCGGTGCTGGTCGGCGTCGCCGCAGCCGCCGTGCTGGGCAGTCCCGCCGCCGCGGCGACCGTCGACACGAGCGCGTGGTACGTGCTGCTGAACCGCAACAGCGGCAAGGCCCTGGACGTCTACAACCTGGCCACGAACGACGGTGCCCGGATCGTCCAGTGGGCGCGGAACAACGGCAACCAGCAGCAGTGGCAGTTCGTGGACTCGGGCGGCGGCTACTACCGGCTGCGGTCCCGGCTGTCCGGCAAGGTGCTCGACGTCTACAACTTCTCGACCGCCAACGGCGGCAGCATCGTGCAGTGGACCGACAACAACTCGACCAACCAGCAGTTCCGGCTGGCCGACTCCGACAGCGGCTACATCCGGATGATCAACCGCAACAGCAACAAGGTCGTGGAGGTGCAGGGCGCCTCGACCGCCGACGGCGGCAACATCGTGCAGTACGACGACTGGAACGGCGCCAACCAGCAGTGGCAGCTCGTCCGCGTCGACGGCGGCGGCAACCCGACCACGCCGCCACCCGGGGGCTGCAGTCTGCCGTCGACCTACCGATGGTCGTCGACGGGCGCGCTGGCGCAGCCGAGGTCAGGCTGGGTGTCGTTGAAGGACTTCACGCACGCGCCGTACAACGGGCAGCAGTTGGTCTACGCGACGACGCACGACACCGGTACCACGTGGGGCTCGATGAACTTCGGTCTCTTCTCGAGCTTCAACCAGATGGGGTCGGCGGCACAGAACCAGATGCCGTTCGCGGCTGTCGCGCCGTCGTTGTTCTACTTCGCGCCGCGTAACCTCTGGGTTTTGGCCTATCAGTGGGGTGGACCGGCTTTCTCCTACCGGACGTCCACCAATCCGGCCAATGTAAACAGTTGGTCGTCGGCACAGACGTTGTTCAGCGGGAGCATCTCCAACTCGGGCACCGGCCCGATCGACCAGGCACTCATCGGGGACGACCAGAACATGTACCTGTTCTTCGCCGGTGACAACGGCAGGATCTACCGGGCGAGCATGCCCATCGGGAACTTCCCGGGCAGCTTCGGGTCGAACTACACGACGATCATGACCGACTCGACGAACAACCTGTTCGAGGCCGTCCAGGTGTACAAGCTCCAGGGCGAGACCCGGTACCTCATGCTCGTCGAGGCGATCGGCTCCCAGGGGCGCTACTTCCGGTCGTTCACGGCCACCAGCCTGGGCGGGTCGTGGACACCGCAGGCCACGTCCGAGAGCAACCCGTTCGCCGGCAAGGCCAACAGCGGCGCAACGTGGACCAACGACATCAGCCACGGCGAACTGATCCGCACCAACGCCGATCAGACCATGACCGTCAACGCCTGCAACCTACAGTTGCTCTACCAGGGCCGCTCCCCGAACTCGGGCGGCGACTACGGCCTGCTGCCCTACCGGCCAGGCCTGCTCACTCTGCAGCGCTGACCATCTGATCCGTCCCGGACGCGTCGTAGACCGCGGCGAGCAGCGCCGGGTCGCCGAAGTCCTGCGCC
>NZ_JBFAIU010000217.1:0-12898 GCF_040654855.1 Asanoa sp. NPDC050611 | reverse complement strand
GTGTCGAGGCCGCGCCGCAGGATCTCGCTCTCGTCCAGCGCCACGGGCGCGTTCTTGCGGCGCGGGCCGCCCTGCTCCGTCAACGTTCCCACTCCTGGTGTCCGGCCAATACCCAAGTCTCCCCCATCGCCAGGTCAGCGCGGTGGGGGATGCCGCGCCGTGGGTTGCCGGCTAGTCTCACGCGAAGAGCGTTCGTCCCTGAGGCAACAATGTGGAGGATGACGTGTCCATCTCGGACAGCGATGCCCTGGCGAGCCTCGACACGGGGATCCCGCACTCCGCGCGGCTGTGGAACTACTGGCTCGGCGGCACCGACAACTTCGCCGCGGACCGGGCGGTCGCCGACCAGATCCTGGCCATGGTGCCGGAGATGGTCGGGTCGGCGCGCGCCGACCGCGCGTACCTCGGTCGGGTGGTCCGTCATCTCGCGGGCACCGAGGGCATCCGGCAGTTCCTCGACGTGGGCACCGGCATCCCCACGGCCGGCAACACCCACGAGGTCGCGCAGCGGGTCGCACCCAGCAGCCGGATCGTCTACGTCGACAACGACCCGATGGTGCTGGTGCACGCCCGCGCGCTGCTGACCAGCCACCCCGATGGCCGCACCGACTACCTCGACGCCGACCTGCGCGACCCGGCGGCAGTCGTCGCCGGTGCGCGGCGGACGCTCGACTTCGACCGTCCGGTCGCGGTGATGCTGCTCGGCATCCTCAACTTCGTGCCCGACGACGACGAGGCCGCCGAGCTCGTGCGGCGGCTGGTCGCGGCGATCCCGTCGGGCAGCTTCGTGACGATCTCCCACCCGACCACCGAGGTCAACGGCGAGGTCATGACCGAGGCGCTCCGCCTCTGGAACGAGGGTCCGGCGGCCAAGATGGTGCTGCGCAGTGCCGAGCAGGTGGCCCGGCTCTTCGGCGACCTCGAGCTGGTCGAGCCCGGCGTGGTCAGCTGCTCGCAATGGCGACCCGACGCGGACACGTCGACCGAGCGGGTTCCGCACTACGGCGGCGTCGGCCGCAAGCGCTGATCAGCGAAACCATGGCCGGAGGGCGACGTCGGTCGCCTTCCGCACCGCGGCCTGCACGGCCGCCGGATCGTCCAGCCGATCCAGGTCCGCCAGCAACACCTGCAGCGCGGCGGTGATCGCGCCCACGAACGCGCCGGTCAAGGCGGCCGCACCGACCTCGTCGAGCTCGTCCGGGAACGCGGCCGCGAGGTGGCGGGCGATCTCACCCTGCGCCTGCGTCTGAATCTGCAGCGCGCGACCGCGTACCGCCGGAATGTCCCGGACGAAGCGCAGGCGCAACGCGGCCAGCCGGCTGCCGAGGTCGTCGCTGTCGTCGCCGATCTTGTGCAGGGCGCGTAGCAGCACCTCGGCGGGCCCCTCGTCGGGCTGCCGGTCCGCGATCGCCTCGACGGCCGCCCGGACGCGGGCGTCGCTCTCCGGGAACAGCAGCTCCTCCTTGCTGGCGAAGTAGCTGAAGAACGTCCTGGTGCCGATCTCCGCCGCCGCCGCGATGTCGGCGATCGTCGTCTCGTCGTAACCGTCGCGTTCGAACAGGACGGTGGCCGCCTCGACGAGAGCCTCGCGGGTCCGGGCGCGCTTGCGATCACGGAGCGACATGGCGGGCAGCATACCGCACCGACTGCCGAGCAGCATCCATTGCAAATCTGCACTGAGTGCAGCTATGGTCGGAGGCATGACCTCAGTGCTGATCTCCGGAGCCGGCGTCGCCGGCACGACGCTCGCCTACTGGCTGGCCCGGCACGGCTTCGCCGTCACGGTCGTCGAACGCGGCGCGGGCCCGCGGTCCAGCGGCAACCCGGTCGACGTCCGCGGGCCGGCCTGGGCCGTCGCCAACCGGATGGGCATCGTCCCGGCGCTGCGCGCGGCACAGACCCGGGCCACCGCGATGCGCCTCGTCGACGACACCGGCCGGTCCCTCGCCCGCATCCCGATGCCCGCGACCCGCGGTGACGAGGTCGAGCTGCCGCGCGGTGACCTGGCCGCGGTGCTCCTCGATGCGATCCGCGACGACGTCGAGCTCGTCTGGGACGACACCGTCACGGCACTGACGACGGACGCCTACGGGGTCGACGTCACGTTCGAACGGTCGGCGCCGCGCCGGTTCGACGTCGTCGTCGGCGCCGACGGTCTACATTCGACGGTGCGCCGGCTCGCGTTCGGCCCGGAGCGCGAGTACGTCCGCCATCTCGGCCTGCACGTGGCGACCCTGCCGCTCGGCTCCGACGAAGGCAGCGACGTGTTGCTGCACAACACACCGGGCCGGCTCGTCTCGATCCATCCGGCCCGCGGCGCGGCACTGGCCGCGTTCATCTTCCGGTCCGCGCCCGTGCCCGGCTTCGACCACCGGAACACGACCCAGCACAAACAGATCGTCACCACGGCGTACGCGGACGCGGGCTGGCGGGTGCCGGAGTTGCTGGACCGGCTCGCAGCCGCCGACGACCTCTACTTCGACGCGGTCAGCGCGGTGCGCCTGCCGTCGTGGTCCCGCGGCCACGTCACGCTGCTCGGCGACGCGGCCTCGTGCGTCTCCCTGTTCGGCGACGGCTCGTCGCTGGCGATGGCCGGCGCCGAGACGCTGGCGTCCGCACTGGCCGCTGACCCGGCGACCGCGTTCGCCCGATACGAGGCCGCCCACCGCCGCCTCGTGGACCCGAAACAACGCCGCGTCGGTCGCGCGGCGGGCCTGCTGGTCCCGAAGACCCGCCTGGGCCTGCGCGCCCGCGATCTGGCCGCCCGCACGGTCACGGCATTCCGCACAGCCGGGAGATCGACGTAACAGGTGATCTGCCGGTGCACCGCACACCCTGCGACGTACCGTGAAGGCGTGCTCGCGAACGACGTAATCACCAGCGCCGACCTCGCCGAACTGCGGCGCTCCGCGCTCGGGACCGCTGATCCGCTCGGTGTCGCCGCTGACCTGGCCGAAGCCGTCGACGAAGGGCGGCTGGAAAGCCCCGAGGACGCCGGCGACGCGCTGAGCCTCGCCGCCGAGATCGCCGAGGTCCGGTCGCGGCTCGGGGCCGCCCTGCAGTACGCGGACCGGGCCGTGGCCGCCTTCCCCGAGGAGGACACGCCCGGCTCCGGCTTCGCCCGGGCGCTGCGGGCGCGCATCCTGTTCCGGCTCGGCCGCGACGACGAGGCGCTCGAAGTGGTCACCGCGCTCCGGCCGCTGCTCACCGAGCAGGCCGACGCGCCCTCCTACGTCAGCGCCGCGCTGGCCGCCGGCCGCCGGGACGCGACCGCCGAGGAATGGCTCAGCGAGGCCGTCGACGGGATGCTCGAGGCGCGCGGTGAGGCACCCGAGGAGGTCGGGCCGCCCGAGGCGCCGGGTGTGCTGTTCTTCCTGCTCCAGCAGCGGCACCGGGTGCGTCGCGACCTGAACCTGCCGCACGACCGCCAGGACGACCTCGCCGACCGCCTGGAGGCGCAGCTCAACCGGGGTGCTCAAGAGCCACAGGCGGACGAGGCGGACCTGCTCTTCTTCCCGCAGGCCGAGTTCGACCAGGTCCGGCCCGACGCCGACTGGGACGCGCACCGGGCCAGGCTGGAGAAGGCGCTGGTGCGGCTGGCCGCGACCGGCGGCACCGGCCTGAACGTCCTGCGCGGGACGGCGGCCGGGCTGAGCGCCAACGGCGACCCGAGCGACCCGGCCGTCCGCGCCCGCTACGCGCGGCAGTTGGAGGCCCTGCCCGACACGCACATCCCGTGGCCGCCCGAGCGCAACGCCGCGTGCTGGTGCGGCTCGGGCCTCAAATACAAGAAGTGCTGCCTGCCCCGCTCGCGCGGCTAGCCAGGTTAACGTCAGGCGCGGACCGGCACCGCGAGGTCGCCGATCAGGCCTTCCCCGACCAGCTGCAGGAACACGTCCGCCACGGCCGGGTCGAACTGGGTGCCGCGGCACCGCTCGATCTCCGCGCGGGCCTCGGCGGCGGTCAGCGACCGTGCGTACGGCCGGTCGGCCAGCATCGCCGCCCAGGCGTCCGCGATGGTGACGATCCGCGCCTCGATCGGGATCCGCGTGCCCGCCAGCCCGTGTGGATAGCCGGTGCCGTCGAAGCGCTCGTGGTGCGCCGCCACGACCGCGCCCAGGTCCGGCCGGCCGCCGAGTTCTGTGAGCAGCCGGGCGCTCTCCTCCGGGTGCCGGCGCAACTGCGCCCATTCGGCCGGCGTCAGCGGCAACGCCTTGCGCAGCACCGAGTCCGCGACGCTGACCTTGCCGATGTCGTGCAGCCGGCCGGCCGCGGCCACTCGCCGCAACGCCGCCATGTCGAGGCCGAGCCGCTCCCCGACCAGCAGCGACCAGCGCGACACCGCGGTGCTGTGCTCCTGCGGGCTGAGCTGAGCGTCTATCCGGTCCGCCAGCCAGACCAGGCCGATCGGCAGGTCCGGGTCGGCGTACACCGGGTCGACGAGCATGCCGGCCGCGACGACCCGGTTCCGGCCGGTGGCCTTCGCCCGGTACAGCGCCGCGTCGGCCTCGTTGACCAGGCCGTCCGGGTCGGTCAACGGGTGGCTGTCGCGGGTGCCGGCGGTGGCCACGCCGAGCGACGAGGTGAGCCGCACGCTGCGGCCCTGGCCGACACCCACCTCGGTGCGGCCGATCGCCTGCCGGATCTGCTCCGCGATCTCGATCGCGACCTCCTCGTTGACCCCGGGCAGGAGGCAGCCGAACTCCTCGCCGCCGTAGCGCGCCACGATGTCGCTGGCGCGGACGGAGCCACGGATCCGGTCGGCGATCTGGGCCAGCACCGTGTCGCCGGCCGGGTGGCCGTAGCCGTCGTTGACCTTCTTGAACTCGTCGAGGTCGAGCAGGACGAGGCTCAGCGGTGTCTCCGCCCGGTCCGCGCGTTCGGCCTCGATCCGGAGCATCTCCTGGAAGAAGCGGCGGTTGTAGACGCCGGTGAGGCCGTCGGTGATGGCCAGCCGCTCCTGCTCGCGGAGGGCGGCGCGGAGCTGGGTCGCCAGCCGGGTGCGGTCCCGGATGATCAGCAGCTGCCGGGACAGCAGGCCCGCGAATAGCGCCAGCAGTATGGCCAACGTGCCGCCGGTGATGGGTCCCTGGTCGAGGCGGTCCGCGACGAGCAGGCCGACTGCGGCGAGCGCGGCGATCACCAGGGGCACCGCGGTCAGATCCCGGGATCGGGCGCGCTCGCGGGCTTCCGGCTCCGGTCTGCGGATCGCGGCGACCGCGCCGAGCCCGAACAGCACGGCCTCGATCTGCCAACCGATGTTGATCCAGTTGCTGTCGATGTTCTGCGCGGCGATCGTGTACGCGTACACCGAGTCGGTGATGCCCGCCACCGCGAAGCCGGCGCCGACCAGCATGGCCCAGACCGGCAGGCGGTGCCGTCCGGCGAGCCCGACGGCGGCCAGCAGGGTGACGAGGGCCACACCGAACAGTGGGTACGCGAACGCCACGATGTCCGCGACCCGCGGCGCCTGCGGCAGCGACGGCGAGATGGCCACCTGCCAGCCGATCGTGCCGAGCCCGAGGGCGAGCAGACCGGCGTCCAGCAGCCCACGGATGTGCCGCAGGTGCCCGCTGCTGCCGATGCCGACGAGGATCGCCGGGATCGCGGCGATGTACGAGGCCAGGTAGAAGTAGTCGGCGATCGACACGACCGGCGGGCCGCGCTGGAGCACGTAGGTGTAGTAGACCCAGATCACCTCGCCGGTCAGCCACAGTGCGTTGGAGACGGCGAGCAGGATCCAGGCGACCCGGGTGCGGCCGCGGGTCACCAACGCCGCGACGGCGGACAACCCGACGGCCGCCACGATGGGCACCAGGTAGGGCAGGTCGACCACCGCGGTCGACGGATGGACCTGGGCGACCACCAACAGGACGACGAAGACGACCAGCCAGCCGACGCCTACGCCGACGGCCCACCGCATCGCCCGGTCCCGGCGGGCGAAGGAGGCCAATGACGCGGCATCCGACACCTACAGTCCCTCCAGCGTCACGCGGCGTTACGGTCGTCTGCCCAGTTAACGCCGGCTCGAGGGCGGCCTCCAAGGGTGCGCGGAGTGAGGCCGCCCACGCGGTCAGGCCCGTGTGATGGCGAACATGTAGCAGCCGTACGCGACGTTGCGGCTGTGGATCTGCTCGACCTCAGGGTCGGCGAAAATGGCCGCGATCTCCGCCTCCGGGTCGGTGCCGTCGTGCACGTGGGTGGCCGGGTGGATCCAGCCGCGCTTGTCGTAGGCGCGCAGCACCTGCCGGCGCCCCCGCCAGCCCGCCGGGTAGCCCTCCGCCGGCGGGGTCGGGCACTGCCGGGCGTGCGCGAAGACCGGACCGATCTCGCTGTACGGGCTGGCCGGCAGCGCCGGGGCGTACCCGAAGAGGATGAGGTCCTCGCCCGCCTCGGCGTCCCGGAGGCAGCAGCGCAGCGGCTCGCCGCCGGTGGCGACCACGGGCTCGATCGGGTGGCCGGAGACGTCGCGCCCGCTGGTGCGTACGCCGGTGAGGGTTTCTGCGGAAATCGCGTGGGTGCGGAAGCTCATGCAGCCAGTCTTCGACCCGCCCGGGCGGAAAGCTGGCGGCTTCCGGACGTGAGGCTCGCCAGCCGTGCGACACGCCGACAAAGGCACGGCTGGCGAGCGATGATCACGTTACGCCGTCAACGGCCATCACTGACCGGCCGTGTGGGCGATGATCGCCGGCAGCACGATCGGCCAGACCGGACGGGGCGGGTGCTCGTGGCCGACGCCCGGCAGCGGCACGAGCCGAGCACCCGGAATGTCCCGTGCCAGCGCCTCGCCGTGCGGCAACGGGAACATCGGGTCCTCGGTGCCGTGCAGCACCAGCGTCGGCACGGCGATGTCGGCCATGCCGCCGGCCACGGGCAGGTTGCCGTCGGCGACGATCCAGTGGTTGGTCTGGCTGGCCGCGAAGTCGGTGGTCCGGTCGTAGGCACGGGTGACCAGCGCGCGGGCCTCGGCGGGGCTCAGCGTCACGGAGCCGCCGTAGGTCGCGAGGTCGGCGACCACGCGGTCGATCGCGGCGGCCCGGTCGGTCCAGTCCGGTGGCGCCGGCGGTGCCGCGAACAGCGCCTGGATCCGCTCGACAGGCGGCGGAAGCGGCTCCGCGCCCTCAGGTCGCGGCAACGCGGCGCTCGTGTCGATCAGCGTGAGCGACGCCACCCGGTCGGGATAGCGAATGCCCAGCTCCTGCGAGATCCCGCCGCCCATCGAGACGCCGACCAGGTGGACCCGGGCGATGCCGAGCGCGTCGACCACACCGAGCGCGTCGGTGGTGAGGTCCGCGCCGGTGTAGCCGGGCTTGCCGACGGGATAGTTCGTCGAGCGGCCGGTGTCGCGATGGTCGTAGCGGATCACGTGCCGGCCCGCCTCCGCCAGGGCGGTGCAGAAGTCGGGATCCCAGAAGTCCATCGAACCGGCGGCGCCACCGATCAGCAGGATCGCGGGGTCGGCGGCGGCGCCGAACGTCTCGGCGCACAGCGTGGCGTCACCGACCGGGAGCATCCGTTCGGCCATGGGTCAGCGCTCCTTGGGCTCGTAGCCGAGGTTCGGGCGGAGGAGACGTTCGGCGTCGGCGACCGGGACGCCCTGCCGCTGCGCGTACTCCCGGACCTGGTCCTCGCCGATCCGGCCGACCGCGAAGTAGCGCGCCTGCGGGTGCGCGAAGAGCAGCGCGGAGACGCTCGCGGCCGGCGTCATCGCGTAGTTCTCGGTCAGCGCCATCCCGACGTCGCCGGCGGCCAGCAGGTCGAACTGCGGGCGCTTCAGGCTGTGGTCCGGGCTGGCCGGGTAGCCGAACGCCGGGCGGATGCCGCGGAACCGCTCGTGGTGCAGGTCGTCGAGGCTCGGGTCGGCGTCGGGCTCGTACCACTCGCGGCGCGCTGTCAGGTGCACCCACTCGGCGAACGCCTCGGCCAGGCGGTCGGCGATCGCCTTGACCATGATCGCGTGGTAGTCGTCCTGCTGTGCCTCGTATTCCGCGGCCAGCTCCTCGGCGCCCTGGATCGAGACCGCGAAGCCGCCGAGGTGGTCGCCTTCCGGCGCGACGTAGTCGGCCAGGCAGCGGGCCGGCTTCGAGTCCTGCCGTTGCTGGCGGAGCATCGGGAAGCGGACGCCGTCGCCGCGCTCCTGCGCGTCGGGGGACCCGCCGCCGACGACAATGTCGTCGCCCTCGCTGCGCGCCGGCCAGAAGCCGTAGACGCCGCGGGCCTGGAGCAGGCTCCCGGCCTCGATGCGGTCGAGCAGCGCCTGTGCCTCGTCGTAGAGCTCGCGGGCCACCGGCTCGTCGAGGATCGCCGGGTAGCTCCCCTTGAGCTCCCAGGCGATGAAGAAGAACCGCCAGTCGATCATCTCGCGCAGCGTGCGGATCTCGGGCGCCACCTGGCGCAGCCCGGTGAACGCCGGCACCGGCAGGTCGTCGAAGCTCACCACTTCGCGGTTGGCCCGGGCGGTGGCGATCGGCACGAGCGGCCGCTTCTCGCGGTCGGCGTGCTGGTCGCGCAGGCGCTGCTGCTCGACCCGGTTGGCGGCCTCGAACTCGTCGACCCGGTCGGGGTCGAGCAGCCCGCCCAGCACGCCGGCGACCCGGGAGGCGTCCTGCACGTGCACGGTCGAGCCGGCGTACGCGGGCGCGATCCGGACCGCGGTGTGCTGGCGGGAGGTCGTGGCGCCACCGACCAGCAGCGGCAGCCGCATGCCCCGCCGCTCCATCTCGGCGGCCACCGAGACCATCTCGTCGAGCGACGGGGTGATCAGACCGGACAGGCCGACGACGTCGGCGCCGACCGCCTCGGCGGTGTCGAGGATCGTCGCCGCGGGCACCATCACGCCCAGGTCGATGACGTCGTAGTTGTTGCAGCCGAGCACCACGCCGACGATGTTCTTGCCGATGTCGTGCACGTCGCCCTTGACCGTGGCCATCACCACGGTGCCACGGCCCTTGCCCGTGGTCTCGTCGTCGGTCTCGGTCTCGACCGCCGCGATCTTCTCGGCCTGGAGGTATGGCTCCAGGTAGGCGACGGCCCTCTTCATCGCCCGGGCGCTCTTGACCACCTGCGGCAGGAACATCTTGCCGGCGCCGAACAGGTCACCGACGACCTTCATGCCGCCCATCAGCGGCCCCTCGATCACGTCGAGCGAGCGGGCCGCCTGGCGCCGCGCCTCCTCGGTGTCGACCTCGATGTAGTCGACGATGCCGTGCACGAGTGCGTGGGCGAGACGGTCCTCGACGGACGCCTCGCGCCACGACAGGTCGACCACCCGCTTGGTGCCGGAGCCGGTGACCGTCGCGGCGAACGCGACCAGCCGGTCCGTGGCGTCCGGGCGCCGGTTGAAGATGACGTCCTCGACCAGCACCAGCAGGTCGGCCTGGATGTCCTGGTAGACCGCGAGCTGGCCGGCGTTGACGATGCCCATGTCGAGGCCCGCGCGCACCGCGTGGAACAGGAACGCGGAGTGCATCGCCTCGCGGACCACGTCGTTGCCGCGGAACGAGAACGACAGGTTGGAGATGCCGCCGCTCGTGTGCGCGCCCGGGCAGCGCTCCTTGATCAGCGGCAGCGCCTCGATGAAGTTCTTCGCGTAGTCGTTGTGCTCCTCGATGCCCGTGGCCACGGCCAGCACGTTCGGGTCGAAGACGATGTCCTCGGGCGGGAAGCCCACCTCTCGCGTCAGCAGGTCGTACGCCCGGCCGCAGATCTCGACCTTGCGCGCGACCGTGTCGGCCTGGCCCTGCTCGTCGAACGCCATCACGACGACGCCGGCGCCGTAGTCACGGATCCGGCGGGCGTGCGCGAGGAACTCGGCCTCGCCCTCCTTGAGGCTGATCGAGTTGACCACGCCCTTGCCCTGCACGCACTTGAGGCCGGCTTCGAGGACCTCCCAGCGCGAGCTGTCGACCATGATCGGGATGCGGGCGACCTCGGGCTCGGTGGCGATCAGGTTGAGGAACGTCGTCATCGCCCTGGCGCCGTCGAGCAGGTCGGCGTCCATGTTCACGTCGAGCAGGTTGGCGCCGCCGCGGACCTGGTCGAGTGCGACGTCGACGGCGCCCTGGTGGTCGCCGGCCTCGATCAGCCGGCGGAACTTGGCGGAGCCCGTGACGTTGGTGCGCTCGCCGATGACGACGAAGCCGGTGTCGGGGCCGATCTCGAATGGCTCGAGGCCGCTGAAGCGACTCCTCGTCTCCGGCTCTGCGACCACCCGACGCGCGGTGCCCCGGACGGCGGCGGCGATCTGCTCGATATGGGCCGGCGTGGTGCCGCAGCAGCCGCCGACGATGTTGACCAGTCCGGCGCCGGCGACCTCACCGAGCAGGGACGAGGTCTCCTCGGGCGTCTCGTCGTAGCCGCCGAACGCGTTGGGCAGGCCGGCGTTGGGGTGCATGCTCACATAGGTGCCGGCGACCCGCGCCAGCTCGGCCACGTAGGGCCGCAGCTGTTGCGCGCCGAGCGAGCAGTTGACGCCGACGACCAACGGCTGCGCGTGTGCGACCGAGTTCCAGAACGCCTCGACCGTCTGGCCGGACAGCGTGCGCGCGCTCTGGTCGACGAACAGCGAAATCCACAAGGGAACGTCCGGCGCCACCTCGCGGGCCGCGGTGATGGCCGCCTTGGCGTTGAGCGTGTCGAAGATCGTCTCGATCAGGAACAGGTCGACGCCGCCCTCGGCGAGGGCCTTCATCTGCTCGGCGTACGCGGCCTTGACCTGGTCGAAGACCACGGCGCGGTAGGACGGGTCCTCGACCTTCGGCGACAACGAGAGCGTCACGTTGAGCGGGCCGACGGAGCCGGCGACGAACTTGCCACCGGCCTCGTCGGCGGCCTGGCGGGCCAACCGGGCACCGGCCAGGTTCATCTCGCGTACGTGGCCCTCCAGGCCGTAGTCGGCCTGGCCGATGCTGGTCGCGGTGAACGTGTTGGTCGTGGTGATGTCGGCGCCCGCGGCGAAGTAGCGCCGGTGCACGTCGAGGATGAGGTCCGGCCGGGTCAGGTTGAGCACGTCCGGGTCGCCGGTGACGTCGTGCGTGTGCGTGGTGAACAGGTCGCCGCGATAGTCGGCGGGCGTCAGCTGCTCGCCCTGCAGCATCGTGCCCCAGGCACCGTCGAGGATCACGATCCGGCTGTCCAGGGCCTCGCGAAGGGCCGCAACCCGGCTCCGCGTATCGATCATGACGCATCTCCTCCGGTCACCGACCGCCCCCCGCCCACGATCACTGGAGCGACCGTCGAGAATACCCGGATCAGGTGCCCTCCGACCGGTTCCGTTCCGGAGTGTGAGCGGGCTATCGCGCCAAACGCGCGAGGAGTCCGGATGCGGCCGCGATGCCCACCCCGGTCGCGACGATCAGCACCGCGAAGTCCAGCGGCAGCCGGGCGGGGGTGCCGATCAGCAGGCCGCGCAACGCCTCGACCTGGTAGCTCAGCGGGTTGACGTGGTTGATCACCTGGAGCCAGCCGGGCATCAGCTCGACCGGGTAGAGCGCGTTCGACGCGAAGAACAGCGGCATCATGATCGCCTGGCCGATGCCCATCATCCGGTCACGGGAGAGCACCAGGCCGGCGATGGTGACCGACAGGCAGCAGAAGAAGGCGGCGCCGAGCAGGACGACCGCGATCACGCCGAGCAGCCTCAGCGGGTTCACGGTGAACCGGACGCCGAGCAGTTCCGCGATCGCGTAGACCACGATCGCCTGGGCCAGCCCGCGTACGCCGGCCGCGAACGCCTTCCCGGTGACCAGCGCGGACCGCGGCGTCGGCGTGACCATCAACTTGGCCAGCACGCCGGCGTCGCGTTCCCAGATGATCTGGATGCCGTAGAAGATCGAGACGAACAGCACCGACTGGGCCAGCACGCCGGGCGCGAGGAAGTCGAGGTAGGGCACCCCGCCGGTCGGGATCACGTGCAGCTTGGTGAACGTGGTGCCGAAGATGACGAGCCAGAGCGCCGGTTGTACGGCCCGGGTGATCAGCTCGCTGCGGTCGTGCGAGAGCTTCTGGATCTCGACGATGCAGAGCGCGACGACCCGGGACAGGACCAGCCGCGGGCTCAACCGTTCGGACCTAGCCGAGCCGGCCAGCGGTGCGGCGAGTGGCACGGACATCGCGGAGTCCTTTCTGTTCCTCGTCGAGCGAGCCGCCGGAGTACGCGCGGAAGACGTCCTCGAGCGTCCCGTCCGGATTGCCGAGCCCCTCGATCAGCTCGCGCGGGGTGCCGAGCTTGCCGAGCCGGCCACGGTGCATGAGGCCGACCCGGTCGCAGGACTGCTCGGCCTCCTCCATGTAGTGGGTGGTGAGCAGCACGGTCATGCCGGTCTCCGCGCGGACGGCGGCGATCCGCTCCCAGACGCTGCCGCGGGCGATCGGGTCGAGCCCGATCGTCGGCTCGTCCAGGATCAGCAGTTGCGGCGAGCTGACGAGGGCCTGCGCCAGCTCGAGCCGGCGGATCATGCCGCCGGAGTAGGTCTTGGCCAGCCTGGTCGCCGCCTCGGTCAGCCCCATCATCTCGAGCGACTCGCTGACCTTGGCCTTGCGCTGCCGTCGTGGCACGTCGAAGAGCCGGGCGAACAGCGACACGTTCTCGACGCCCGAGAGCGAGCCGTCGGCGGAGAGCTGTTGCGGCACGTAGCCGATCAGCCGTCGCACGGACATCCGGCTCTTCGCGACGTCCCGCCCGAAGACCTCGATGACGCCGGCGGGGACGGGCAGCAGCGCGGTGATGGCCCGGATCGTGGTGGTCTTCCCGGCGCCGTTGGGGCCGAGCAGCCCGAAGATCTCGCCGGGCCGGACGGTCAGCTCGACACCGTCGACGGCCTTGGTCTCGCCGAACTTGTAGTGCAGGTCGCGCACTTCCACGGCGGGCGTGCTCATGCTTGTCTCCCTGCTGGTTCGG
>NZ_JBFAIU010000216.1:0-12971 GCF_040654855.1 Asanoa sp. NPDC050611 | reverse complement strand
GAGCAGGTGTCGGGCCAGCCGGACGAAGTTCTGCGCGGCCAGCCGCTGCTGGAAGCCGATCAGGTCGGCGCTTTTACTACGGCACCGGGAGTCCGGCAGCTGTAGGTCGCGCCTGAGCACAAGACCTGCGAGAAGCCCCGGGCTCCTGGAGCCCGGGGCTTTTCTCGCCTCGGGGCCCCAGCCGCCCACCAGCCCGAAGAGAACGTGACATGGCCCCCGAGGAGCACGACATGAGCGCCAACACCGTGGCCCAGCCGACCACCGGCACCGACGACGCCGAGGCGGGCCGGAGCATCCGCGCCCTGCGCGAGCGGATCGACGAGATCGACACCGCGATCATCGAGCTGTGGCAGGAGCGGGCCCGCATCTCGCAGCAGGTCGGCGCCACCCGCGTCGCCTCCGGCGGCACCCGCCTGGTGCTGTCCCGCGAGCGGGAGATCCTGGAGAAGTTCCGCACCGCCCTGGGCGCCGACGGCACCCAGCTCGCCCTGCTGATCCTGCGCGCGGGCCGCGGGGCGCTCTAGCTGAGGATGTTCCAGGTCTCCGCGGTGTGGAAGCCCATCGCCGCGTAGAGCGGGACGCCCATCGGCGAGGCGTGCAGGAAGGCGGTGTGCGCGCCGGCCGGGTACGCGTCACGGAGCACCGCGGCGGTGGCCAGCCGGCCGTAGCCGCGGCGGCGGTGCTCCGGCGGCACGGCGATGTTGAACACCCCGACCAGGTCGTCGACCAGCACGCCGAACGACGTGGCGACCACCTCGCCGGCGACCTCGACGACGTACGACCGGGTCGCCGGGTGGTCCAGCAACGCCGGCACGGTGAAGCCCTCGAAGATCTCCTCGGGCGCCTCGAAGCCGGCAGCCAGCGCCCGCCGGCAAAGGTCCCGGTCGGCGCCCGACACGCGGCGGACCGACCCGTTGACCTCGTCCCTTCCGGTCAGGTCCTTGAGCATGAACGGCAGGGTCGTGCGCTGGTCGAGCTTGTGCGCGGCCGCGATCGCGGCGATCTTGTCGGCCTCCGCGGCACCGCGCACCTGCAGGCTCCACGGCAGCCCGGTCAGGCGCGGCGAGTCGGCGAACCCCGCGATCTCCTCCGGGTCGAGCGCCGGGCCGACCTGAATCACGCCGTTGAGCGTCGGCACGGGCAGGCCGGTGACCAACTCCGCCGTGCCGTGTGCGGCGGTGCGGTGGAAGCCGCCCGGCAGCGACTCCGCGCAGAGCACCATCGCCCGCATCCACGCCGCCACCGCGACGTCCACCCGATCAGTCACGCGATGACCGTACGAGGAAACCTTGACCGGATCAGCCGAAGGTGACCGATCACTCGTAGCGGACGGCGTCGTGCCGGGTCGTCGCGCCGACGAGGGGCAGCGCGAACAGCGTGAACACCAGCGCGGCCAGCGTGCCCGCACCGACGGCGCCCAGCACGGGCAGGCCCGCGCCGGTCCAGACGAGTCCCGCGCCGCGGGTCGTGGCGTAGGCGGCCACCAGTCCGAGCCCCACCCCGAGCAGCGACGTGACCAGCATGGTCGCGACCGTCTCGATCAGCACCACCAGGCGCAGCTCGCCGACGCGTACGCCCGACGCGCGCAGCAGCGCGAACGGTCGTCTTCGCTCGGCCAGGCCGCCGATCACGCCCGCCGTCAGCCCGCACGCGCCGATCAGCAGCACGAACAGCGCGGCGACGGCTCCCAGCCGGTCGAAGTCGGCGAACAGCGTCTCGAGGTGGTAGTCGACCGGATCGCGGTCGGTGTTGACGATCGCGTTGGGCACGCGGTCGGCCACGCTGGTGCGGACCCGGTTCTCGGCGGCCAGGCTGCCGTCGGTCGGCACGTCGTAGTCGGGCGAATCGACGCGGCGTACGGCCGACGGCAGGTCTAGCGGCACGCCGCCGGTGTTGATCCGGACCACGCCCGGCGGGATCCGCTTCGCCTCCTCGCCGGCCGGTGGGCCGGGCCGGTCGGCCGTGCTGCCGAGGTAGGCCGCCGCCATCGCGGCCAGCGCCACGGCGGCCACCGCGCGGAACGTGGCGCGCGGGTCGTAGGCGATGCGCCGCGCGGCCAGCAACGCCGGCGCCCGGCGGCTGACCCGGGCGACGCCGCGGGCGGCCAGCATGCACAGCCACGGCCCGACCAGCACGACGCCGGCCACCGTGAGGAGGGCGAGGACCGGGCGGAGCTGAGCCAGCGTCTCCGCGGTGCGGCGGTCGCGCAGCGGCACCAGGGCGAGCAGGCCCGCGACCCCGATCGCGAGCGGCAGCGCGGACCACGCCGTCGGCGGCGCACGGCGCACCCGGCGGTGCACGGACAGGGGGCTGACCTGCACGTGCCAGAGGGAGGCGAGGGTCGTGGCGACTGCCGCCGCAGGGAGGCCGACCAGCACGATCGCCAGCTCCCAGCCGGGCACGGCGACGTCCCCGGGCCAGAAGTGTCCACGTTGGAACACGACGGTCGCGGCCAGCACCCGCCGGCCCACCTCATAGCCGCCCCAGGCGAGCAGCGCGCCGACGCCCGCGGCCAGCCCGGTCTCGGTCGCGGCCACCAGCGCCGTCTGCGCGCGCGTCGCGCCGACCAGGCGGAGGCTCGCCAACCGCCGCTCCTGCTGGCCGGCCGCCACCCGGGTCACGATCACCACCAGGAACAGCACGGGGACGAGCACCAGGACGGTGCCCACTCCGATGCCCGCCGCCTGCAACGACAGGATCCCGACGCGCGGCGCCGTGCGGAAGAAGCCGTGCACCTCGCCCACCGAGCGGACGTCGCGCAGCTCGTCGGGCGCGCGGCCGATGATCGCGACGAGCTCGTTGTCGTGCGCGAGGCCGGCCGGACCGATCGTCATCGTGTCGCGGCCCGGGAAGCGGTCGTCGAGCTGGTCGTCGGGCGTCGCGGCGAGCAGCCGCCGCATGGCCGGCGACACGGCGATCTCGCCGGGGCCGGGCAGCCGGTCGATGCCCGGCGGCACCGGCGGATCCGCGCCCAGGGCCGCCACGTAGGCCCGGGTCATCGGCGTGCCCGCGAAGTAGTCGCTGACCGCGAGGAACAGCGCGCCGTCGCGCTTCTCGGCCGGCGGGTCCGCGACCTCGCCGTCGACGACCGCCGTCGCGGCGTCCTGCCAACTGACCCGCTCGGCCCGCCCGAAGGCGGCGTTCGGCGCGCTGAAGGCCAGCAACAGCAGGGCGCCGGCGACGCCGACCCCCGTCGCGGTGAACGCCCGGCGGAACTGCTGCTCCCGGCCGCCGGCGACGGCCAGCCGGAGCGCGACCAGGGCGTTCACCCGGCACCGACCGGCGCGGTGTCGCGGCCGTCGCGGACGAGCACGGTGCGGTCCGCGAACGCGGCCACCCGCGGCTCGTGCGTGACCAGCAGGACGCTGGTGCCCTGCGCGTGGGCGGCGTCGACGAGCAGCTCCATCACCTGGTCGGCGGCGACGGAGTCGAGGGCGCCGGTCGGCTCGTCGGCGAACACCACGGCGGGCGCGGCGACCAGCGCGCGGGCCAGCGCCACGCGCTGGCTCTCACCGCCGGACAGCTCGCCCGGCATCCGCCCGTCGAGGCCGTCGAGGCCGAGCCGGCGCAGCCACTCCCGGCCGGCGGCGAGCGCGTCACGCCGGCGCCGGCCGGCCAGCAGCAGCGGCAGCGCCACGTTCTCGACGGCCGGCAGCTCGGGGACGAGCTGTCCGAACTGGAAGACGAAGCCGAACGCGGTGCGCCGCAGCTGTGCCCGGTCGCGGTCGGGGAGGTCGTCGATCCGGCGGTCGGCGAACCAGACCTCGCCGGAGTCGGGGCGCAGGATGCCGGCGAGGCAGTGCAGCAGCGTCGACTTGCCGGAGCCGCTCGGGCCCATCACGGCGACGACCTCGCCCTTGGTCAGGGTGACGCCGGCACCGCGCAGGGCGTACGCGCTGCCGAAGGATTTGTGGAGGTCACGACCGGTCAGCAGCATCGCGCACCTCGTCGGCCAGGGTGCCCAACCGCGCCGCCGTGTGGTCGATCCACCGGAGGTCGGCCTCGATGTGGAAGAGCTGGTAGTCGGCGAGGATCGCGTCCTGGGTGCTGGCCGCGGCGCGGCGGGCCTTGGTCAGCCGCGCCATCGCGGCCAGGTGCGCGGCGCGCTGGGCGTCGAGGAACCGGTCGGCGGGGCGGCCGGACAGGACCGCCAGCACCACCTTGGTGAACAGCACGGGCTGCAGGAGCGGCTGCGGCTCCTCGGGCTCGCCGAGCCAGGCGCCCAGGTCGGTCACCCCCTCGTCGGTGATCGCGTAGCGCTTGCGGTCGGGGCCGGCACCGGCCTCGACGCCGACGACCTCGATGAGCCCGTCGCGGGTGAGCTGGGCGAGGGCGCGGTAGACCTGGCCGAACCGCACGGGCTTCACCCCACCGAATCGGCGGTCGTAGGACTGCTTCAGGTCGTAGCCGTGCCGGGCGGACCGTTCGAGCAGACCGAGCAACGCGTACGAGACTGTCACGGGCGTGACTATACCCAGCGGGTATACCCGGCGGAAGTAGTTCCCGCTTGCATCTCCACCAGGTGGAGATCGCAGGCTTGGGTCCATGCGGGAGCACTACTCGATCGGGGATCTGGCCCGGCGCACCGGGCTGCCGGTGCGCACGATCCGCTTCTACTCCGACACGGGGCTCCTGCCACCGACCGACCGCAGTCCCGCCAACCACCGCCGCTACGACCTCGCGGCGGTCGCCCGCCTCGACCTCATCCGTACGCTCCGCGAGCTGGACCTGGACCTCGCCACGATCCGGCGGGTGCTGGCCGACGAGCTCACCGTCGCGCAGGCCGCGGACCGCCACGCCGACGCGCTCGACGTGCAGATCCGGGTGCTGCGCACGCGGGCGGCGGTGCTGCGGGCGGTGGCCCGGCGTGACTCGACCACAGAGGAGCTGGCCCTGATGCACCGTGTCGTGCGACTGTCCGAGGACGAGCGGCACCGCCTGATCACCGACTTCGTCGACCGCACGTTCGGCGGCCTCGACGCCAACCAGCCGTTCGTCGACTGGCTGCGGTCGACGCTGCCCTACCTGCCGGACGAGCCCACCACCGCCCAGGTCGACGCCTGGATCGAACTGGCTGAACTCGTGCGCGACGAGGACTTCGTCGCCAGCGTGCGGCGGATGGCCGAGCACCAGGCCCTGGAGGTCGCCGAGGGCGGCCGGATCGGGCTGCACCACAAGCTGACCATCGAGGTACGGGACCGGGTCACCGCGGCGATCGACGCGGGCATCGACCCGGGCTCACCGGCGGCCGTGCCCGTGCTGTCGGACATCGTCGCGCGCTACGCGGAGACGTTCGGCACCACGGACACGCCCGCGTACCGCGCCAAGCTGTCGACCCGGCTGCGGACCGCCAACGACCCGCGGGTCGAGCGCTACATGCGGCTGATCGGGATCATCAACGACTACCCAGCGACGCCACCGCTGGCGCCGGTCTTCGACTGGCTGATCGCGGCGTTGTCCCCGAAATGACGACGACCGGGCCGGCGGTGGCCGGCCCGGTCGCGTCATGGCTGCGGTGCTACTTGATGGCGCCATCCTCCGGGAAGTGGCACGCGGCGCTGGCGCCGTTGGGCTTGATCGTCAACGGCGGCTCCTCGGTCGCGCACACCTCCTGCGCCTTCCAGCAGCGGGTGCGGAAGCGGCAACCGGACGGCGGGTTGAGCGGCGTCGGGACGTCGCCCTCGAGCCGGATGCGGCCCGAGGCACCCATCTTCGTCACATCCGGGACCGCCGAGAGCAGGGCGCGGGTGTACGGGTGGGCGGGGCGCTCGTAGATCGCGGTCCGGTCGCCGACCTCGACGATCTTGCCGAGGTACATGACCGCGATCCGCTGGCAGAAGTGCCGCACCACGGCCAGGTCGTGCGCGATGAACACGAACGCCAGGTCGAGCTCGCGCTGCAGCTCGCGCAGCAGGTTGATGACCTGGGCCTGGATCGACACGTCGAGCGCGGAGACCGGCTCGTCCGCGACGATGATCTTCGGCCGCAGGGCGAGCGCGCGGGCCACGCCGATGCGCTGCCGCTGGCCGCCGGAGAACTCGTGCGGGTAGCGGTTGTAGTGCTCGGGGTTGAGGCCGACCAGCTCGAGCAGCTCCTGGACGCGCTTCTTCACGCCGCCGGGCGGGTTGATGCCGTTGACCTGCAGCGGCATCGCGACGATCCGGCCGACCGTGTGCCGCGGGTTCAGCGACGCGTACGGGTCCTGGAAGATGATCTGCATGTCCTGCCGGAGCTGCCGCAGGCCACCGCCCTTCGAGTGGGTGATGTCCTTGCCCTCGAAGGTGATCTTCCCGGAGGTGGGCTCCAGCAGGCGCACCAGCATGCGGCCGGTGGTGGTCTTGCCACAGCCGGACTCGCCGACCAGACCGAGCGTCTCGCCCGCCCGGACGGAGAAGCTGACGCCGTCGACGGCGCGGACCAGGCCGGTCTTGCCGAACAGCCCGGAGCGCACCGGGAAGTGCTTGGTCAGGTCGTCGACGACGAGCAGCGGCTCGCCGGACGGACGGGAGGGCTCGACCGGCTGGGCGCCGGGCTCCTGAACCAGGGTCTCGGTCATTGCGCGACTCCAGCGGACGGTGCGATGTCTTCGGCGTAGAACTTCGTGCGGTCCGCCTCGGACAGGTGACAGGCGACCAGGTGACCGCGCTCCTTGACCTGGTGCAGCTCGGGCACGTCGGTGAACGACCGCTCGCCGTTGCGCCCGGCGTAACGGCAGCGCGGGTGGAAGGCGCAGCCGGTCGGCAGGTTGATCAGCGACGGCGGGTTGCCCTTGATCGGCACGAGGTCGGCCTCGGCGTCGCCGTGCAGCGACGGCACGCTGGCCAGCAGGCCCCAGGTGTACGGGTGCTGCGGCCGGCGCATGACCTGCTCGACGCTGCCGAACTCGACCGCGCGGCCGCCGTACATGACCAGCACGTCGTCGGCGACCTGGGCGACCACGCCGAGGTCGTGCGTGATCATGATGATCGCGGAGTTGAACTCGCGCTGCAGGTCTTCGAGCAGGTCGAGGATCTGCGCCTGCACGGTCACGTCGAGCGCGGTGGTCGGCTCGTCGGCGATCAGCAGGTCGGGGTCGTTGACCAGGGCCATGGCGATCATCGCGCGCTGCCGCATGCCGCCGGAGAACTCGTGGGGGTACGAGTCCGCCCGGCGCGCCGGCTGCGGGATGCCCACCCGGCCGAGCATGTCGATCGCGCGTTTCTTGGCCTCGCTCTTGGAGGCGTTCGGGTGGTGGACCTTGAAGGCCTCGGCGATCTGCGCGCCCACCTTGTAATAGGGGTGCAGCGCGGACAGCGGATCCTGGAAGATCATCGACATGTCACGGCCGCGCAGGCGCCGGGTCTGCTCCTCGCTCATGCCGACGACGTTGCGCCCGCCGACCAGGATCTCGCCGGAGATCCGGGCCCGCTTCGTGTTGTGCAGGCCCATGATAGTCAGCGAGGTGACGCTCTTGCCGGAGCCGGACTCGCCGACGATGCCGAGCGTCTGGCCGCGTTCGACCGAGAACGACACACCGTCGACGGCCTTGACGACGCCGTCCTCGGTCGGGAACTGCACCCGCAGGTCGCTGACCCGCAGGTACGCCCCTGTGTCGGTGGTCTCCGGGCTCTTGGGCGCCGAGGCTGGTGCGGTCACTGTTGTTCTCCCTCGCGCTTCAGCTCAGCCGGACCCGTGGGTCGATCACGGCGTACAGCACGTCGACGATCAGGTTGGCCACGACGATGAACACCGCCGCCAGGAGCACCGTGGCGACGACGATCGGCAAGTTGAGGAAACTGACGGCCTCGACGGTCTCCTTGCCGAGACCGCGCAGGCCGAAGATGGTCTCGGTGATGAACGTGCCGCCCAGCGACGCGCCGATGTCCAGACCGGCGATCGTCACGATGGGGGTGATCGCGGCGCGCAGCGCGTGCTTGGTGTAGACCCGGCGCAGCGGCAGGCCCTTGGCGCGGGCGGTGCGCACGTAGTCTTCCGACAGCGTCTCCAGCATCTGGGCGCGGGAGAGCCGGGCGTAGATCGCGGAGTTCAGGAAGCCCAGCGTGATCCAGGGCAGGATCAGGCCCTGCGCCCACTTGGCTGGGTTGTCCGTGAACGGCGTGTAGGACGGGAACGGCAGGATGCCGCTCGTATAGACGAGAACGTAGAGCAGGATCAGGCCGAAGAAGAAGACCTGCATCGACGCGCCGGTCAGCGAGATGCCGATCGCGACCTTGTCGAACAGCGTGCCTCTGCGTAAAGCCGAGATCATGCCCAGGGACACGCCGATCAGCAGCCAGAGGATCGCGGCGCCGAAGACGATGCTGATCGTGACCGGCACGGTGCGACCGAGGATCGACGTCACCGCCTCGTTGTTGCGGAACGAGAAGCCGAGGCAGGGCGCGTCGCACCGCTGCTCGAAGGCGGTGCCTTCGGCGTAGGTGCGGCCGACGAAGATGCCCTTCATGAACGAGGTGTACTGCTCGGCGATGGGGTCGCGCAGCCCGAGCCGGGTCTCCACCGCCGCGATGCTCGCCGCGTCGCAGTTCTTCCCGCACATCACCTTGGCCGGCGACGACGGCACGGCGAAGAACAGACCGAAAACGATGATGCTGATCGCGATGAGCGTCACGACGCCCACTAGCACGCGTCGGGTGATGAACCGGAGCATGGTGCGCACCTATCCGATGGAGATTGCCGGTGGGGTGCGGGTGGCCTCCTGGTGAGAGACCACCCGCACCCGATTACAGCGGTTCAGCGATTACTGGTTACGGCTTGACGTAGATCTTGTTCAGCTGGATGGCGCCGAAGGCGTCACTCAGGAACACGTTGCCGAGCTTCGAGCCGTAGATCTCGTGGGTGGCGTCGTAGTACGCCGGGATCTCGGGCAGGAAGTCCTGCATGATCTTCTTGTCGAGGGCGGTCCAGGCGGCGTCCTGCTCGGCGGCCGGCAGCGTCTTGATCCGGTCGATCTCGGTGTTGACGCTGTCGTCGTTGAAGTAGGCCAGGTTGTTGTTGCCCTCGTCGACGATCTCGCGACCGTCGTAGATCGGCGGGATGATCGTCGAGCCGGTCGGCCAGTCCGAACCCCAACCGTGCAGGTACAGGTCGTACGGGTTGTTCTTACGGCCGACCTGGTCGTAGTAGCTGGTGGCCTCGATGGCCTTCAGCGTGACCTTGAAGCCGGCCTTCTCCAGGCTGGCCCGGATCGCCTCGGCCTGCGCGGTGCGCAGCGCGGTGTTGCTGTGCGCCAGCACCATCGGCGGCGGCGTGGTGCCACCGAGGATCTCCTTGACCTTGTTGACGTCACCGGTCGGCGGGGCGTTGTAGACGTCGAACTTCACGAAGCCCGCGGTGGTCGGGGACATCAGCGTGCTGGCCGGCTCACCGGCGGACGAGCCACCGATGGCCTTGAGCGCCGCGTCACGGTCGAGGCCGTAGTAGAGCGCCTCGCGGATCTTCTTGTCCTTGATCCGCAGGTTGTTCACACCCAGGTACCACACGTACTGCGTGGGGCCCTTGGCAATGCGGTTGGCGACGTTCGGCGTCGTGGTGCGCGGCAGCACGGCCGGCGGGGTGTCGCCCCAGCCGAACGAGGCCTGGTCGGCCGGCGCGTCGGCGACGAGCCGCTCCGAGATCTGCTGCTGCTCGAGGCCGAAGGTGAACTTGAAGCCGTCCGGGTACGCGTTGCGGATCGGGTCCGTGTTGGCGTCCCAGTTCGGGTTGCGCTCGAGCTCGAGCAGGTTGTCGCGGGTGTAGGTCTTGACCTTGTACGGGCCCGACGAGAACGGACGCAGGTCGTAGTTGCCCTTGGTGTCCTTGCCCTGCGGCACCGGTGCGGAGGTCGGCAGCGCCGCCGCGTACGGCATGTCGCAGTGCGGGTCCGCGAACGTGAACTTGATGGTCTTGTCATCGGGCGTCTCGATGCCGGCCGGCATCTGGTTGCCCTCGTAGGGGCCCTTGTAGGTGGCGTTGTAGGTGCCACCCGGGTAGAGCCACTGCTGGATGTAGTGCGGGCCCTCGTTGAGCTCCGGGGCAAAGCTACGGGCGATGCCGTACGCGATGTCCTTCGACGAGATCGCCGAGCCGTCCTCGTACTTCAGGCCGTCGCGGAGCTTGAACTCCCAGACCTTGCAGTCCTTGTTGACGTCGGTGCCCGGGTTGGTGGCCAGGTCGCCGACCAGCAGCATCTTGCCGGTGCCGTCCTCGACGTAACCGTTGAGCGACCGGTAGATCAGGTTGCCCGTCAGCTGCTGCAGGTTGACGTAGTTACGGGCCGGGTCGAGGTGCTCGAAGTCGGCCGGGTACATGGACGTGACGATGCCACCCTTGGTGGCGCCGTCGACGGCCTTGGCGGGGCCGGTGTTGTCAGCAGCCTCGTAGGAGATCGACCCGCTCTGGGTCTTCGCCTCCCCGCTGTTGCCACCCCCGCCGTCATTGGTGGTTGCGTTACAACCCGTGGCGGTAAGCGCCACGGCAAGAGCGCCGACGATCAGCGCTCCTCCCTTGTTTCGCACGATCTTCTCCCTTCCCGCCCGGCTGGGGCTCCCTCAGCTCCCGAGATTCCGAACGAAACGTGCGTGGTGCAGAAGTCTTCTGGTCTCCGCGCGGGGTTATCGCGTGGACTTCGGGTCCAGTGCGTCGCGCAGCGAGTCGCCGAGCAGGTTGAACGCGAGCACGAGGATGAAGATCGTGAGGCCGGGCCACAGCGTGTAGAACGGGTCGCTGGCCACGAAGGCGATCGAGTTGAAGATCATCCGACCGAGGTCCGGCGTGGGCTCGATGACGCCGATGTTGACGAAGGCCAGGGCGGCCTCGGTGGTGATGAAGGCCGGCACGTTCAGCGACAGCGTGACCAGGATGGGCGCCCAGATGTTGGGCAGCAGCTGTCGGAACAGGATGTGCCGGGTGCCGGCGCCGGCCGCGCGCGCGGCCTCGACGAACTCCCGCTCGCGCAGGGCGATCACCTGGCCGCGGACGAGCCGGGCCGTGTAGGTCCAGCTGAACAGGGCGAAGGTCCCGATGATCAGCATGACCCGGAAGCTGGCCGGGATCGCGTCGCGCTCACCGTAGAAGTTGTCCTCGACGATCGGGATGACCGCGAGGGCGAAGATCAGGAACGGGAATGCCAGCGTCAGGTCGATGACCCAGTTGATTGCGGTGTCGAGCCAACCGCGCGCGTAACCCGCGGCGATGCCGATCAGAACGCCGATGGTCGAGGCGACGATCGCCGAAGCGAAGGCGATCAATAGCGAGGTGCGCATGCCGTAGACCAGCTGCATAAGGATGTCGCGGCCGTTGCCCGGCTCCAGGCCCAACCAGTGGGTGCTGTTCATGCCGCCGGCGTAGCCGAGCGGCATCGCGAAGTCGTTGAGCTTGTCGGTGAACGGCTGCGTCGGCGACATGCCGCGCAGCTTGCCGATCACCGGCGCGAGCAGGGCGATGACGAGCAGCACCAGCAGCGTGATCGCGCTGATTTTGGCCGTGCGGTCGCGCTTGAGTCGCAGCCAGGCGAGTTGACCGGGCGAACGACCGACGAACGCCTTGGCCTTCTCGTCAACAGGAGCGTCGACCGGGGAATTGACCTCCAACGCGACCGTGCCGCCCAGGCCGTCGGTTGCCGCGGCAGCCGGGACGTCAGGCGTCGAGTCGGTCTTCCTCATGGACGGGGGCCTCCTAGATCGGACGAAGGGTCGCTTCGCCTGTTCGGCAAAAGCTAGCCCGCATGAAGCGAGTTCGGAATAGTCGAATGCATCGTTCAGATAACAGTGACGTCTCCGAACGGGCAGTCGGGTGTAACAGCGAGCCGACTGTGCACATCAGACGGAAGGCAGCGCAAATCGGACCAAATCGACGGACCTCCGTGCTATCGATTGGACCGATTTGCAACCTTCCACAAGTGAGCCCAGCAGCCACCCGCCATCATTCCGGCACGCTCCGTGCAGATGACGAGACGCGTCGGCGGAGATTTTAGGTTGCACGGATGAGGGAACATTGAAGTGGAGCCTTGCGGCCACACGGCAGGTTGTGTCACCACCGTGG
Organism: Asanoa sp. NPDC050611; assembly: GCF_040654855.1. Taxonomy (NCBI): domain Bacteria; kingdom Bacillati; phylum Actinomycetota; class Actinomycetes; order Micromonosporales; family Micromonosporaceae; genus Asanoa; species Asanoa sp. NPDC050611. The sequence continues at coordinate 953 of NZ_JBFAIU010000216.1, read as the reverse complement.
GCACACGCGAACTAGATCAAACACACCTGGGCGCGATCGCACAAGAGGCAGCGCGGCGACGAAACAAAAGCTTCACGACCGGCCCGCACTCCCGGCCGCACAACGACCACGGCGAGTGTCCGCGCTGACCGATGGCCGCCGGGTCGACCGCACAACAAAGCCGCCGATCCCGCTCCCCGATCACGACGGCCCGTGCCCTCCGGAAGGTCCCGAGGCGACCGCGCCACCCGCACGAGAAACACGGACGGCCCGCGTCGCTGTGGACCGGGCCGAGTCACAGGTACGCCACGGCATTGAGTGCCGACAACGACTACGGCCCGCTTGCGGAGGCCATGGTGCGCTGGGCAAGGGGTCAGGCCGTCGAACGGCACGCGGGGAATGGCAAGCGGCATTTGGCGAGGCGGGCGCGCCGTTCCGCACGCACGGCTACGACAAGGTGCCGGGGCGGCTGCCGCTGGCGCCGGCCGGCCGCGGGCTGACCGACGCGCAGCGCCGCCGCCGCTCGGTGGCCCGGGCGGTCGGCGGTCACGCAGCAAGCTCACCCGCGCGGACGGACCTCAACGCCAGCAGCCGGACCCGTTCGAACCGCCACGCCCAAGCGCACCGCCGCCACCCGACCAACAGACCTCAGCCTGACGGCGAGCGCTAGGTTCACCGAGAGCATCCGACTGAGCGCAGCTCGCCGCCGACCCGTTCGCGGCGCCGCAACGCAACGCCGGTGTCGAAACCCACGATCCGGCTGTGCAGCGCCGCCTGGCACAGACCACCGCCCGCCACAGCTTGACGGCAAGCGTCAGCATCCGAACGGATCCGAACCCACTAGCGGCGCGGCGAATCGCAACATTGCCGCCTTCGCGAGGATGGGCCACCGCCCGCCACAGCTTGACGGCAAGCGTCAGCATCCGAACGGATCCGAACCCACTCGCGGCGCGGCGAATCGCAACGTAGCCGCC
>NZ_JBFAIU010000215.1:0-12991 GCF_040654855.1 Asanoa sp. NPDC050611 | reverse complement strand
CGCCGAGCAGGAGGTCGCGGGCGACGCCGCCGCCGATCGCGGCGATCATGCCGAGCAGGCAGGCGCCCACCGGTGGGACGCCGGCCCGCAGCGCGACCAGCGTGCCGGTGACCGTGAACAGCGCGAGGCCCGCGGCGTCGAGCACGACGACGACCCGGCGGAGCCGGGCGAGCTGCGGGTGGAAGAAGAAGACCGCGACGGCTGTGAGAGCTGCCACAACGGCGTAGCGCCAGTCGTCGAAGGCCAGTGGCGGGTTCTGGTCGACCACCAGGTCACGGACGATTCCGCCGCCGAGCGCCGCCACGAAGCCGACAAAGCAGACACCGAACAGGTCGAGTCGCTTGACCACTGCGGCGGATGCGCCGGAAGCGGCGAAAACAGCTACGCCGAGCAGATCGGCGAAGAGGAGTGCGGCGGTGGCTGACACCGCCGAACTCTAGATCACTGCTCGGGCTTCGGTTCCTGGTCGTAGAACCGCTTGTCGTCTTCGAAGATCTCTTTGCACTCAGGGCAGACCGGGAAGCGGCTCGGGTCGCGTGACGGGACCCAGACCTTGCCGCACAACGCCTTGACCGGCGTGCCGAGGACCATGGCCTCGGTGATCTTGTCGCGGTCCGCGTAGTGCGCGAACCGCTCGTGGTCGCCCTGCTCGAACGGCGTCTCGACCGGACGCTCGAGGATGGTGCCGCTGGTTTCGGGGCTGGGACTGGTCACCAATCAAGTCTGCCAGGTAGGTGCGGTTGCCGCACCTGGCCACCCGTACGGTGACAACGTGAACGACTTGGTATTAGCGCCGGAAGTGGCGGACGCGCTGGCGGCCGGCGGCCCCGTGGTCGCGCTGGAGAGCACGATCATCGCGCACGGCCTGCCCCGCCCCGACAACCTCAAGGTGGCCCGCGAGATCGAGGCGACCGTCCGGGCGGCCGGCGCCGTGCCGGCGACCATCGCGGTGCTCGGCGGCCGCGTGCACGTCGGGCTCGACGACGCCCAGCTCACCCGCCTCGCCGAGACCGACGGCGTGGCCAAGCTGTCGGCGCGCGACCTGGCCGTGGCCGCCGCGAAGGGCGTCGACGGCGCCACCACGGTCGCCGCGACCAGTGCTGTCGCGGCAGCCGCCGGCATCCGGGTGTTCGCCACCGGCGGGCTCGGCGGCGTGCACCGGGACGCGCCCTACGACGAGTCGGCCGACCTGGTCACGCTGGCCCGTACGCCGATCGCCGTGGTCTGCGCCGGAGTCAAGTCCATCCTCGACGTCGGCGCGACGCTGGAGCGGCTGGAGACCCTGGGCGTGGCCGTCGCCGGCTACCGCACGCTCCGGTTCCCGGGCTTCTACCTGCGCGACAGCGGCTTCCCCGTCGACTGGTCGCTGGACTCGCCCGAGGAGGCGGCCCGGGCCGTCCGCGCGCGCGAGGCGCAGGGGGTGCACCGCGGCGCGCTGGTGGTCGCCAACCCGCTGCCCGCGGACGAGCAGCTCGACCCGGAGCTGCACGACCGCACGCTGACCGAGGGGATGGCGGCGCTGGCGCAGCAGGGGATCACGGGCAAGGCGGTCACGCCGTTCCTGCTCGGCTGGTTCCACGAGCACACCGGCGGCGCGAGCCTCGACGTCAACGTCCGGATCATCCTGCGCAACGCCGACCTGGCCGCCCGGATCGCCACCGCCGCCGCATGAGCGAGCGAAGCGAGCGTAGTCGGCTCAGCTGGCCACATTCTTGCTCCGCCGACCGGAGGGAGGCGGCGGCATGAATGGTCGTGTCGCCGTTCTCGGGGATCTGGTGACGGATGTCGTCGCCGTGCTCGGCGAGCCACCGGCGCCGGACACGGACACCGCCGCGTCGATCCGGTTCACCGGCGGCGGCCAGGCGGCCAACACCGCGGCGTGGCTCGCCTGGCACGGGGTGCCGGTCACGCTGCTCGCGGCCGTCGGCGACGACGCGGCGGGCGCGGCCCGGCTCGCCGAGCTGGCCGCGGCCGGAGTGGACTGTCCACTCCCACCGCGCACCGGTGCGCCGACCGGCACCGTGATCGTGCTCGCCGAGGGCGGGCGGCGGACCATGGTCACCGACCGCGGCGCGAGCCTGCTGCTCGACCCGGACGAGGTGGCCGCGGCGCTGGCCGTGGGCGGCGCGGGGCACCTGCACCTGTCCGGCTACGCGCTGCTCGACGAGCGGTCGCGGCCGGCGGGCCTGCGGGCGCTCGCGGTGGCGCGCGGCCTGGGGCTGACGGTGAGCGTCGACGCGGCCTCGGCGGCGCCGCTGCGGCAGGTGGGCGGTGCGGCCTTCCGGTCCTGGGTACGCGGCGTCGACCTGCTGCTGGCCAACGAGGACGAGGCGGCGGTGCTGGCGGCCGACCGCCGGGACCGGGCGCGCGCCCTCGCGGCGGAGCTGGGCGGGGCCGTGGTCGTCAAGCTCGGCGGCGCCGGCGCGGTCTGGGCCGGCCCGGACGGCGGGCAGGAGACGGTGCCGGCGATCGCCACGACCGTCGTGGACCCGACCGGCGCCGGCGACGCGTTCGCCGCCGGGCTGCTGGCGACCTGGCTGGCGGGTGGCGACCCGCAGGCGTGCCTCACGGCGGCGGTCACGGCGGGTGCCCGCGCCGTGGTGACGGTCGGCGCCCGGCCCTAGGAACCGGCCGGCCACGCCCTGGGAACGGGCCGGCCACGCCCTGGGAACGGGCCGGCCACGCCTTAGGAGCGGGCCAGCGCCGCGATCTCCGGGTTGTCGATGACGTGCTTCGGCGGGCTGATGCGGGCCACTGCCAGCATCGCCCGGCCGACCTCCTCGGTGGTGACCACCTGGGTCGGTGCGAGCCGGCGGAACAGCGGGATCAGCCAGCCGCCCGCGGTGATCAGGACGCGGTAGACCCGGCTCCGCGGCCGGATGCCGTGCAGCGGCTGGATGAACCCGGGCCGGAACATGTAGCCCTTGGGGAAGCGTTCGAGCAGCTCCCGCTCCGTGCGCCCCTTGACCTGGGCCCAGCGCTGGCGGGAGGTCTCGGAGGTGCCCGCGCCGGAGACGTAGACGAACGTCGGGTCGGGGGACTGCGCGGCGAGCGCGTCGGCGACCCCGAGCGTCAGGTCGTGGGTGATCCGCTCGTAGGTCTCGGCGCTCATCCCGACCGACGACACCCCGAGGCAGAAGAAGCAGGCGTCGATGCCGGCCAGGCCGTCGCCGACGTCGTCGAGGTCGAACAGGTCCGTGACCACGATGGAGCGCAGCTTCGGGTGGTCCGTGTGCAGCGGCGACCGGCCGAGCGAGACCACCTCGGACACGTCGGGCGCGTTGAGGCACTCGCGCAGCACTCCTTGGCCGACCATCCCGGTCGCGCCGGTCAGCAGGACGCGCATCGCGGTCAGGCCGCGTGGTTGCGCGGCAGGGTGGCCAGGGCCCGGCGCAGGTCGGCCAGCGAGACCGTGGCCGAGTCGTCGAGGTCGGCGAGCCCGGCCTCGATCCACTGGCGCATCAGCGTCGTGACGCCGATCCCGCGGGCGTCGGCCGCGGCCCGGACGCGCTCGTAGGTGTGCAGCGGTAGGCGCACCGACCGGCTGACCATGGGCTGCTCGGTGTCGGGCACGGGCAGCTCGCCCGGACTGCCGTCGCTGATCAGGTCGGCGAAGTCGTCGCCGCCTTCGTGGAACCGCTTGATGGCCTGGTCTCTGTCCACGGCTACCGCCCCCAACCACCCACTGTTTCCTCGTAGCGCTTGACTTCCGTGTCGGTCATCTCGCGCGCCGAGAGGATGTCGAAGTCGTGGTCGTCGTGGGCCGTCTCCGCGAGCAGGACCACGAGCCGCCGGCCGCGCCGGCTGGCGGCGTAGACCACGGTGAGCTCGCCGAGGTGCCGGATGACCCGCCGGGTGCCGTGCAGGGCCTCCCAGACCTCGCCGGGCGTCACGTCGTAGACCGCGAGGTTGCTCAACCCGTCGTCGGTGAAGCTGTACCGGCGGCCCACTTCCCCAACGTACCACGGACGTAACACGGACCGCGCCGTCGCGCATGCGCGGAGGTGGTGATTGGATGGAAGGGTGAAGTCGGGTCGACCAGTGCTGATCACCGACGCCGAACGCAGCCAGGACGACCAGTTGCGCCGCCGGACGCATCGCTACGTCCTCATGATGTCGCTGCGTGCCGTGTGCGTGATCGTCTTCGCCGTGCTCGTCGCGACCCGCCCGCCGATGCTCTGGCTCTGGCTGTTCCTGGTCGGCGCCGCCGCGGTGGTGCTGCCGTGGACGGCCGTCATCCTGGCCAACGACCGGCCGCCGAAGGAGAAGTACCGGCACTTCCACAAGGACGAGCACCGCAAGGGGCCGCCGAGCCTGCCGACGCAGCCGACCGGCAACGATTCCGCGCCGCACAAGACAATCGACGCGGAACCGTGACCTGCTAGCTCAGTCCAGGTAGTCGCGCAGGACCTGCGAGCGCGACGGGTGGCGCAGCTTCGACATCGTCTTGGACTCGATCTGCCGGATGCGCTCGCGGGTGACCCCGTAGACCTGGCCGATCTCGTCGAGCGTGCGCGGCTGGCCGTCGGTGAGGCCGAAGCGCAGCCGGACCACACCCGCCTCGCGCTCGGAGAGCGTCTGCAGCACCTGCTGGAGCTGGTCCTGCAGGAGCGAGAACGAGACCGCGTCGACGGCCACGACCGCCTCGGAGTCTTCGATGAAGTCGCCGAGCTGGCTGTCGCCCTCGTCGCCGATGGTCTGGTCGAGCGAGATCGGCTCCCGTGCGTACTGCTGGATCTCGAGGACCTTTTCCGGCGTGATGTCCATCTCCTTGGCGAGCTCCTCCGGCGTGGGCTCGCGGCCCAGGTCCTGGAGCAGCTCGCGCTGGATGCGGCCGAGCTTGTTGATGACCTCGACCATGTGCACCGGGATGCGGATGGTGCGGGCCTGGTCGGCCATCGCGCGGGTGATCGCCTGCCGGATCCACCAGGTCGCGTAGGTCGAGAACTTGTAGCCCTTGGTGTAGTCGAACTTCTCGACGGCGCGGATCAGACCCAGGTTGCCCTCCTGGATCAGGTCGAGGAAGGCCATGCCGCGGCCGGTGTAGCGCTTGGCCAGCGAGACCACGAGCCGGAGGTTGGCCTCCAGCAGGTGGTTCTTGGCGCGCTCGCCGTCGCGGGAGATCCAGCCGAGGTCGCGGGTCATCTGCGTGGGCAGCTTCTCCTCGCCCTCGTCGGCGGCCCGCAGCCGCTCGGAGGCGTAGAGCCCGGCCTCGATCCGCTTGGCCAGCTCGACCTCCTGCTCGGCGTTGAGCAGCGGGACCTTGCCGATCTGCTTGAGGTAGGCGCGGACGGAGTCGGCGGACGCGGTCAGCTCCGCGTCGCGGCGGGCCTGCTTGAGCGCCTCGGACTCTTCGTCGTCCCACTCGAAGTCGTTGTCGGTGGCGACCGAGGCGGCGTCGGTGGCGGCGGCCTGGGCCAGCTCGGCCGGCTCCTCCTCGACGACGACGTCCTCGATCTCGGCGGCGAGCTCCTCGGGATCGATCTCTTCGCCCTCGGCGGGGCCCTCGCCGGGCTCGGCGGTGCCCTTGGCGTCCTCGGTGCCGGGCTTGGCCGCGACCTTGGTGGCCTTCGCGGCCTTGGCGCGGGTGGCCTTCGCGGGGGCGGCGGCCTTGGCCGGTGCCGCACCGTTCGCCGCGGGTGCCTCGTCGGCCGCGGGCACCTGCTTGGGCGGCGCCGTCTTCTTGGCGGCCGCCGTGGCCTTGGCGGTGGTCGCGCGGGAGGCCGGCGTCGCGGAGCGGGCGGCGGCGACCTTGCGCTTGGTGCTCGCGGAGCCGTCGACCACGACGGTGATGCCGGCGTCGACGATCGCGCGCAAGATTTTCTTGGCCTGGGCCGGAGTCACCTCGGCCGACTCGACCGTGCGCTGGACCTCCGCCGACGTGATGTGGCCGCCTCCGCGCTGGGCGTGGGCGATCAAAATCTCGGTGATCGAGCGGACGTCTGCGCCGGGTTGGCGTGGCTCTGTCACGAATGACCTTCCGGAGGCGATCGAGCGGGCACAGCCGGTCGGGACCAGCGATGCGGTGGGCCAGGTTTCAAAGGTAGTGGGCCCCCGAGCCACGAACCGGCCTGCGCGGGAAGTTCGTGACAGGGGTGCAGGCGTGAATTGTAACGCCGTCGGCGGCGAAACATCGCGCGGCGCACGCCTGCACAGCGGCCCGGCCGCTGAGGGCGGCTGCCGGAGGAAGGAAAAACGATGGACTTTGACAAAATCGTAACCGGATTGAAGGGGGACTGATGAGCGACACGACGCCGGATCCGCGACGAACACAGGCGGAGGAGTTGCTGGCGATCGCGGTGACCGTCGCGCGCGAGGCGGCCGACACGGCCCGCAGCATGCGTGCGGAGGGTGTCTCCGGGGTCAGCACGAAGTCGACCGACACCGACGTGGTCACGGCGGCGGACCGCGCCGTCGAGCGCCAGGTGGTCGCCGCGCTCGGCGCGCTGCGGCCGGGCGACACCGTGCTGGGCGAGGAGTACGGGGGCACCGACGGCGCGGGGGCGGTGCGCTGGGTGGTGGACCCCATCGACGGGACGGTCAACTACCTTTACGGCCTGCCGCAGTACGCCGTCTCGCTGGCCGCCGAGGTCGACGGGGTGGCCGTGGCCGCCGTGGTGCGCAACGCGGCCACGGGCGACGAGTGGACCGCGACGCTGGGCGGCGGCGCGTTCCGGGGCGGGCGGCGCCTCGGCGGCTCGACACAGACCGAGCTGGCGCAGGCGCTGGTGGCCACCGGCTTCGGCTACGACGCGAAGCGCCGGGCGCACCAGGCCGAGGTGCTGACCCGGCTGATCGCCCGGGTCCGGGACATCCGGCGGTTCGGTGCGGCGGCGCTCGACCTGTGCCTGGCCGCCGAGGGCGCCGTCGACGCGTACTTCGAGAAGGGGCTCAACCCCTGGGACCACGCCGCCGGTGGCCTGATCGCCCGTGAGGCGGGTCTGCTGGTCGGTGGCCTGGACGGGACCCCCGCGGGCCCCGACATGGTGGTGGCGGCGCCGCCGGCCATCTTCGGCCCGCTGACCGAGCTGCTGGCCGACTACGACGCCGCCGGCGGCCCGTGACTAGGGCGCCGGGCAGGACTGCGGCGGCAGCTTCGGCTCGCCGCCCGCGGCCAGCTCCACAAGCGACTGGTTGACCTCGGTCGAGGTGGCCAGCTGCTTGAACTGGTCGCCGATGACCACGTCGACGACGTCGTCCTTGCGGGCCGGGTCGTATTCCGTCTTGGCCTCGTCGAGGAAGTACGCGCGGATCACGTGGGCGCCGGCGACCGCCTTCGGCCCGTAGCGGAGGAGGGCGACGCCGTCGACCGCGGTCCTCGAGTTGCTCTTCTTCACCACCTGGAACTTGCGGTTCGCGAAGTCACCGCCGACCGAGTCGGCGAGGCCCACCTTGTCGGTCGCGTTCAGGACATTGATCTTGATGTCCTCGGACTTCTTGAGTGTCAGATCGACGACTGGCCAGCCTTCGGGACACTGGGCCGCGAGGGTGCGCCCCTTCTGCGAGTCGTCGACGAGCGCGTAGACCACAAAGGCCACAGCCAGCACGGCGAGCGCGCTCACGACGACGAGCGCTCGCACTCGCGCAAAGGTCATATCCCGCTCCCGTGCAGGTGACGGTGATGGTGCACGGTTGGCGCTGCCTGCTGGCGTGGCCTCGGTCACCCGGTCTGCGACCGAGGTTAACGGTTGTCCGCCGGACGCGTGGAAACACCCGGGACATCCCCGGCGCGCCGAACGTGATCCACGGCGTCAGACACCTATCTTCGTGTCGCCTGAGTCACATCGGGAACAACTTCGGGCCAAAGAGCGTCTTAGAGGGCCACGAGGGCGGTATACATGCCTCCCGCAGGGGCAGGTAAGGTACCGCGCTCGCGGGCGCCCGTCGGGCCCGCCTCCGAAGTTTCGCGGCCGACCGGGAACCGAAACACCGTCGCTTGGCGTTACACCTAGGCGACTTATCGATACGGGAGAGTGACACCGATGGCCACCGACTACGACGCCCCGCGTCGCGACGAGGTCGACCTCGGCGAGGACAGCCTGGAAGAGCTCAAGGCCCGACGCACGGACGCACAGTCGGGCGCCGTGGACGTCGACGAGGCCGAAGTGGCTGAGAGCTTTGAGCTGCCGGGCGCCGACCTCGCCGACGAAGAGCTCACGGTCAAGGTGCTGCCGATGCAGCAGGACGAGTTCCGCTGCGCGCGCTGTTTCCTTGTCCACCACCGCAGCCAGCTCGCCTACGAGCGCAATGGCGACCTGATCTGCCGGGAATGTGCCTGACCGGCGATCGATGACCAGGGCGGCGGCCCCAGCGGGTCGCCGCCGCCGACGACTAGACCTGCGGTCGTGGCCAGGACCTGCTTGACTCGTCAGTGACGGAACAAGCGGGAGGGCACAGATGAGCCACGCCGACCGGTCCGCGGGCGACCCGGACTCCGCCGCCCCTCCGGAGTCCCCGCCCGAGGCCGCCGAGCTTGCTGACACGGTCGCCAAGCTCACCGCCGAGAATCTGGAGCCCGGCCAGCGCAACCGCCTGCTCGGCCGGCTCATGGGCCAGGTCCGCGCCCGCGGGGTGGGTGACCTGTTCAAGCCCCGCGCCGCACTCAAGTGGATCGCCGACACGGTCAACGACGTCGCGCCCTACGTCGACGTCCGGGACCTGGCGACGCTGCGCAAGCACCACCCCGGCCTCGACGACGACAAGCTCGCCGAGCGCCTCGTCCGCAACGCCAGCCGGGCCACCGCCGGCGTCGGCGCGGCCGGTGGCGGCGTCGCCGCGATCGAGTGGGCCGCGACGCCGACCCTGCTCTCCGCGCCGGTCCTGCTCGCCGCCGAGACCGTCACCGTCGTGGCCATCGAGATCAAGCTGATCGGCGAGCTGCACGAGGTGTACGGCCAGCCGGTGCCCGGCACCCGCGCGCAGCGCGCGATCCCGCTGGTGATGGCCTGGTCGCAGCAGCGTGGGGTCAACCCGATCGTGCCCGGCGTCGGCATCGGCGCGGTGCTCGGCACCGCCGCCCGCAAGGAGATGCGCGACCGGCTGTTGCGCCGGTTCGGCCGCAACCTGACCACCCTGGGCCCGTTCCTGACCGGCGCCGCGGTCGCCAGCTACCTCAACGGGCGGGCCACGAAGGCGATCGGCGAGCAGGTCGTCAAGGACCTCAAGAAGCGCAAGGGGAACGTCATCGAGGGGGAGCCGCGCTGACCAGCGCCTCCGCCAGCCGCACGGGGTCACGCGAGCTGACCACCCAGTACGGCGTCGGGTCCGCCGGGTCGTCGATGACGACCTGCACCGCGCCGGCGACCCACGGCCGCTGCACGACGAAGGCCAGCTCGTGGCTGCCGACGCCGAGCACCTCGCGCTTGCCGGCCGCGTCCAGCGGCACCGCGTCGGTGACGAACGACAGCGGGATGTGCGCGTCGTCGACGTGCAGCTCACCGCCGCGGACGGCGACCTGGATCCGGCCGGCCCGCCAGAGCCCGACGAGGGCGAGCGGGATCAGCACCACGAACGGGAGCCAGGCGCGCACGCCGTCGGCGCCCATCCACACCTCGATGGCCAGCAGCACCGCGACGCCCAGGCCGCAGAGCCACAGCCACCAGGGGAGCCGTAACCGCTCGGCGTAGTCATCGGTAGCCACGATGTCCGAGGGTACGGCGCGCCGTACTCTCGGCACCCGGCAGGATAGGAAGGACCGCGCCCGCGGGACCCTCAGAGAAAGCTGACACCGTGACCGACGCCGCCGTCCGGGTGGCTGTGCGCCAGCTCGACCCGGACCTCCCGCTCCCGTCGTACGCCCATCCCGGTGACGCGGGTGCCGACCTGTCGGCCGCCGCCGACGTGGAGATCCCGCCCGGCGCCCGGGCACTGGTGCCGACCGGAGTCGCGATCGCGCTGCCCGAGGGCTTCGTCGGCCTGGTGCACCCGCGGTCCGGCCTGGCCGCCCGGCAGGGCGTGACGGTGCTCAACGCGCCCGGCACGGTGGACGCCGGCTACCGCGGTGAGATCCTGGTCAACCTCGTCAACCACGACCCGTCGGCGCCCGCGAAGATCTCGCGCGGCGACCGCATCGCGCAGCTTGTCGTGCAGCGCGTCGAGCGGGCACACTTCCACGTCGTCGAGGAGCTGCCCGGCTCCGTGCGCGGGTCGGGCGGGCACGGCTCGACCGGCGGGGTGGCCTCTTCCGAAAGGCAGGCGGACTGATGTTCTCCCGAGGCGGTTCAGGGCGGCACGCCCGCGACGACCGGGGCGGCCGAGCCGAGCGCCCGGCCCGCGGCAGCGCCCGAGTGCCCCAGCCGCCGGCCGAGCGGCCGACCGGACCCTACGACGTCGCCGAGGCTCCGTCCGGAGTGGAGCGGCTCGACCTGGGCAGCCTGCAGATCCCGGCGGTGCCGGACGTGGAGATCCGCGTGCAGGCCAACCCCGACGGCGCCGTGCAGCAGGTGGTGCTGGTCAACGGCGAGAACGCGCTGCAGATCGGCGTCTTCGCCGCGCCGCGCTCCGAGGGCATCTGGGACGAGGTGCGCGACGAGATCCGCAAGTCGCTGTTCAGCGAGGGCGTGGCGGCGGAGGAGACCGACGGCGAGTACGGCGTCGAGCTGCGCGCCCGGGTGCGCACCGCGGACGGCCTGACCGACCTGCGCTTCCTCGGCATCGACGGGCCGCGCTGGATGGTCCGCGGCGTGTTCCAGGGCCCGGCCGCGACCGACCCGTCCCGCGCCGGTGTGCTGGTGGAGTGCCTGCACGGCCTCGTGGTCGACCGCGGCCAGGAGGCCAAGCCGGTGCGCGAGCCGCTGCCGCTGCGGCTGCCCAAGGAGGCCAGCGACCAGGTGCACGAGCAGCAGGCCGAGCCCGAGCCGGCCCCGCCGGCGCCGCCGACCAACGGGGCGGGCCCGGGCCAGGGACCCCGCCGCCGGCCCTCGCCGCGACCACGCTGAGCGATCGACACCGTTCTCCGCGTCGACCGGTCGGCGCGGGGAGGTGTGTGGCCCCGGTCACGCGTACGCTGAAAGGGGCGTGCGCCCGGCCGGGGCGCCGAGGAGAGTGAAGCGCAAAGGTCATGGCCATCGACCAGAGCCGCACGTCGTTGCGGCGCTTTCTCCAGCGGCTGACGGCCGACGAGGAGACCCTGGAGGCGGAAAACCTCCAGCGGGAGAGCGCGAAGTCCGGCTGCATGCCGGCCGGGCTCTGCATGCGGGGGCAGGTCGTGGCGCTCTCCGGGCGCCTCAAGACCGTCGTCTACACCCCGCGCACCAACCTCCCCACCCTCGAGGCCGACCTCTACGACGGCAGTGACGTGGTGACGCTGGTGTGGCTGGGCCGGCGACACATCGCGGGGATCGAGCCCGGGCGACAACTGACAGCGCGTGGTCGCGTCGCGGTGCGGGATGACCGTAAAGTCATCTACAACCCGTACTACGAGCTGGAAGCCACCAGATGACCTCTTCGCCGCGCGCCGCCGACGAGTCCACCCGCGACCCCGACGGCGAGGAGCCGCTGCCGCCCTTCGGCGAGATGGTCGCGCAGCAGCTCGGCGGCTGGCGCGGGCTGGTCGAGTCGAGCGTCCCGATCCTGGTCTTCGTCGTCGTCAACATCGTCTGGGAGCTCAACCCGGCGCTGATCGCCTCCGTCGGGGTCGCCGTCGTGATCGGTGGGGTGCGGCTGGCCCAGAAGCGCCCGATCCGGCACGCGGTCAACGGCCTGTTCGGCATCGCCCTGGGCGCGCTGATCGCCTGGCGCACCGGCGAGGCCCGCGACTTCTACCTGCCGGGCATCATCCAGAGCTACGTGTTCGCCGCGGCGCTGCTGATCTCGGCCGCCGTGCGGCAGCCGCTGGTCGGCTGGGGCTGGTCCGTGATCATGGCCGGCGGCAAGTCCGAGTGGCGCGAGGACCGCCGGCTGATGCGCACGTTCATCTGGCTCACCGTGGTGTGGGCGGTCGTCTGGATCCTCAAGGTCAGCGCGCAGGCCTGGCTCTACCTCGACAAGCAGGACGACCTGCTCGGCATCGCGCGGTTGGTGCTCGGCACACCGCCGTACGTGCTGCTGGCGCTGTTCACCGTCGCCGTGGTCCGCCGGGTCACCCGCGACCGCCCACCGGCACCGGCCGTCGAGAGCGCCTGAACACCAGCCACGCGGCGGCGCAGCACACCGCCGAGAAAACCAGGGACCAGCCGGTACGCGCGGCCGCGCCCATCACCGCCACGCCGAGCGTGGCGCCCACCTGGCGCACGGCGTTGAGCACGCCGCCCACGGCACCGGCGGCACCGGGCGGTGCCGCCCGCACCAGCGCGGCGACCAGCGCGGGGAGCACGAGCGAGACGCCGAGCCCGGTCAGCAGCAGGCCCGGCACGAGCCACGGGTAGCCGCCGCCCACGAACACCGGGGCCGCCAGCGCCGCCCCGCCGGTCGTGAGCACGCCGAGGCCGGCCAGGATCGGCGCGCGCGGCCCGACGCGGGCCACGATCCGGCCGGTGAGCGGCGGGTTGGTCACGAACGGGACGGTCATCGGCAGCAGCGCCAGCCCGGTGCGCAGCGGGCCGAGGTGCGCGAGCAGCAGCGGCAGGACGAACAGCGCGCCCGTGAGGGCGAAACTGACCGCGGCCGCCGCGAGCAGGCCGGCCCGCACGCCGCCGGCCCGCAGCAGGGCGCGGTCGAGCACCGGTGCGGCGCCGCGGCGCTCCAAGGAGCGGAACAGCAGCGCGGCGGCGGCGAGGCCGGCCAGCGACCACGCGACGTGCGGCCAGGACCGGGCGCCGGCGGCGATCACGGCGTCGGTGGCCAGCGCCAGTGCGGCCGCGGCGGCGAGGTGGGCCGGCCAGTCGATCCGGCGGCCGGTGCGTTGTAGGGCCGGTGCGCGCCGGGTCAGCGCCAGCACCGCGAGCCCGATCGGCACGTTGGCCAGGAACACCGCCCGCCAGCCCGCTGATCGCGGCCGATGCGTCCGGTGGACGAGCCTGGCGCATGCTAAGCCGGTCACCTGAATGGCGCC
>NZ_JBFAIU010000214.1:0-12996 GCF_040654855.1 Asanoa sp. NPDC050611 | reverse complement strand
GAGCGACGGGAGAATAACGGTGGACCTCAGCAATCCGGTGCTTCAGCTTTGTCAGCAAGGGATGCTGGCCGAGGCGGAGGGGCGGCCCGCCGACGACGGGCCCTGGCTGTCGTCGAGGCCCGCGAACACCGGGCCGGCCGCGAACCCGCCGGCCACCACCGCGACGAGCCAGAGCGCGAGCACGGCCCACCGGCGCCGGAAGCACCAGCGGCCCAGGCGGCCGAGGAACGGGTCGCGCACCGGGGTCGCCGCGGAGTCGGGCACGACAGTCGTCTGCGTCATAGGGCAGATCCTGCTCCCCGGTGCTGCCGCGCACCTCAGGGGCGGTCCCGGAACCGGACCCCGAGCCGCATCTCCGGGAAATGGTCAGGTTAGCCGGATGGACAGGCCCTTCCCGCCGAACTCCGCACAGACGAACGCGGGTTCACGTTCGGTGCCGTGCGCGGGCTCGTGCCGGTAGCCGATCTCGGTGAAGTCGGTCAGCTCCTTGGCCTTGGTGGTGACGAGCCAGCGGGCGAACGCGCCACGGGCGATCTTCGCGTGCACGGTGACGAACTTCGGCTGCCCGGACTTCTCGTCGACGGTGAGGAACTTCGGCGTGACGATCCGCGCGGGGTCGACGTACTTCGTCACGGTCCTGCTGTATTCGGCCGCGGCGAGGTTGACGATCGGCCCGCTTGCCGGGAGCTGCTCGGCGATCGCGCTGCCCCAGAACTGGTAGAGGTTCCCGGTCGGCAGCTTGTAACCCATTTCCAGCCGGTACGGGAGGATGCCGTCGAACGGCCGCAGGATGCCGTAGAGCCCGGACAGGATCCGCAGGTGCGCGTCGGCGTACCGGCGCTGGGCGGCGGTGAACGTGTCGACCTGCAGCCCGCTGTAGATGTCACCGACGAACGACTCCGCGGCGGGCGCCTGGGCGTCGGGATCGGTGTTCCACTCGGCGAACTGCTGCCGCGTCCTGTCCGCGAGGTCGGGCGAAACGCTCATGATCTTCGCAAGCTGCGCCCGCGGCAGCGCCCGCAGCTCGTCGACCAGCTCCTGCGCCTTGTCCAGCAGCACCGGCGTGCCGGTCGGCCGGTGCCCGGTGTTGGGCGGCCGCATGGTCTTCGAGCTGTGCATCAGGATGATCACACCGCCCATTTTGCCCACATCGGGGGTACGCGCGCCCGCGGGGTCCGTGCCAGCAGTTCTCGTCGGTGCCGCGCCCCGCCGGCTACGCGGCGAGCAGCGAATCGATCTCGATCGCACGTCCGGTACGGATGGACTCGTTCGCCGCCAGACCGGGCAGCAGGGCCATCAGTCCATCGTGCGCACCCGCCCGGTCCTCCGCCTGCGGCGCGTCGTCGTCCAGGAGGGCCGCCAGCATCCGCTGATCACCCCCGCCGTGCCCGGCGTGGTCATAGGGCGGCAGGTCCACCACCGCCGGCCGGCCCCACAGCGGGCGAAGCAGGATCCGCGGCTCCCCGGCCGACTCCGCCGCCAGGTCACCGTGCAGGGCCCCCTTGTCGGACTCGACCCGCTGTCCGGGCCGGGTCCAGGCCGTCTCCGCCACCTCCAGCTCCAGGCGGCCCCGGCTGCCGTTGAACATCACCCGGTACCCCTCCCAGGGCGAATACGCCGTGAGGTGGTACGTCATCGACGCCCCTGTGTCGTATTCGACCAGCACCGCCATGTCGTCCTCGATGGTGATCCCGGCCCCGAACACGTTCTGGTCCCGGAGGTACCCGGAGTCGGCCTCGGCATCGAGGTAGAGCCCGCGCAGGCCCGGGTTGTCGACGAGGTGCAGGGCGAAGGGGTCGTCGGCCGCGGCCGGAGACTCATGCGCCCGCGGGTAGTCGCGCGCGTAGCCCTGCCGCGCGCCGGCGCCGCTGTCGCCGTAGAAGGCCAACCGGCCCTGGCCGTAGACCACCCTGGGTCGGCCGCCCAACCACCAGTTGACCAGGTCGAAGTGGTGGCTTGCCTTGTGCACCAGCAGTCCGCCGGAATGCGCGCGCTCGCGGTGCCAGCGCCGGAAGTAGTCCGCGCCGTGGTGCACGTCCAGCAACCACTCGAAGTGAACCGACCCGATCTCGCCGATCGCACCGCCCGCGAGCAGCTCGCGCACCTTGGCGTGGACCGGGTTGAACCGGTAGTTGAACGCCACGTGCAGCGAGCCTCGGCTCTGCGCGACAGCAGCCATGACGCGCCGGGCCTTGGCGGCATCCGTCGTCATCGCCTTCTCGGTGATGACCCGTGCTCCCGCGCGCAGCGCCGGGACGATGTACGTGTCGTGCGTGGCATCGGTCGACGTCACCACCACCAGGTCCGGTGCCACCTCGTCGAGCAGTCGGTCGAACTCGCCCGGCTGCCACGTCCTCGCGGCCGGACGGCCGTGCTCGGTGAGCAGCCGGTTGTGGAACGCCATCCGGGTCGGGCTGGGGTCGCAGAGCGCGACCACCTCGTACGCCGGGCGGGAGGCGAGGCCGACAGTGAAGAGCTGGGCGCGGAACCCGGTACCCACGATGGCTACCCGGTGCGGCACAGGCATGGTGACTCCAATTCGCTGTTGTGCGGGTGAATCGTCGGCGGATCAGCCGATGAACCAGCCGTCCGCGGGTGAGCGCCGGTCCGCCAGTGCCTCGTGGAGCTGCTTCTGGTCGCAGTGTCGGGCGATACCGGGGATGAGGCACTGGTGGTCGCGTTCGGGGGCGTAGTAGCGGGTGTTCACGACGCCGACCGGATCCAGTGGCGGGGTCAGGCAGATCAGCTCGACGACTCTCGGTTCGAGCGCGGCGGCGAGGTGGCCGAAGAAGGCACCCTGGCCAGTTCCGACGATCCGGACCGGCAGCTCGGAGCCGCCGAGCGTGCGCTCGGCCCGGACGAACTCGACGGCGCGCAGGACGTCGTAGACGCGGGCGGCGCCCAGACTGTCGGAGAGGCAGACGAGATCAGAAACGATCTTGAACGTCGTGCCGTAGTTCGCCTCATAGCCGAACTCGTTGAACCGGTGCGGCCGCAGCGCGCCGCCGGCCCGTACGTCGAGCACGACGACGTGCCGGCCGGCCCCGGCGGCCCGGCGGCAGGCGTCGAGGTACCCGGGCAGGTCGTCGGTCCCCCGGTCAAGCAGCAGGATGTCGATGCCGGTCGGCTCCGCCACCGGGTCGAAGACGATGGCAGCGTTGATGATGTCCCGCTCGGACCACCAGAACGCCTTGCGTACGCCCGGCTCCCGATCCGCCCACCAGCGCGGGTAGAACTCCGGTCGGGGTTCACGGGCGAACATCACGCGCTCGCGCAACCAGGGCAGGCCGTCGCCGGGCCCGAACGACAGCAGCCGCTCCCGGTTCAGATCGAACACCTGGCGCGTCTCGGGCAGTTCGATGGAGACCTGGCCGCTACGCGTGCACTGCAGGTCGGCGTTGGCGAGAACCAGCGGGTCGTCGTGGCGTACCGCGTCGCCCGCCGTCGGTGAGCCGAGGTGGCGGCGGAAGAACTCCACGGCCGCGATGGCCAGCTCCGGGTGGAGCCCGTGCTCGTGGTCGGCGCGGGCGTGCCCCAGGGTGCCGGCCGGGGCGCCCATCAGGTCGAACACGCGCCGGGCACGGGCGACCGTCCGCACCGCCCCTTCCACAGGGAAGAAGTCGTAGTTCGCCGACATGACCAGCGTGGGCCGGGGCGCCATGGCGATGAGGAAGTCCTCGTGGTCCAGGCCGTGCAGCGCACCACCCGGAATGATCTGCTCCGGATCCTGCGCCTGTCCCGACCGCTGGTAGTCCTCCCGCGCCATGATGAAGCAGCTCGGCGCGGCCGCGGCGAGCCGCGGCTCGACCAGCATGAGCCACGAGGTGAGGGTGCCGCCGCCACTGTTGCCCGAGACCCCGATCCGGTCCGCGTCCACCTCGGGTCGCGCGGCGAGGTAGTCCAGCATCCGGCGCGCGTCCGCCACGAAGTACCGCGCGATGGAGTCGCCGACCCACCAGCACTGGATGCCGGCGTGCGAGTGCTCAGGCACGTTGGCCGCGATGATCTCCTGACCGTCGGCGCCCAGGTAGCTCTTGCGCTCGCCCTGCCCGACCGTGTCGAACGTCAACGTCACGAGTCCCGCCCGCGCCAACCGGGCGCACATCGCCTGATAGCGCGGCGCGGCCTTGCCCGTGTCGGAGTGGCCGCACAGGAACAGGACCGCCCCGGCCGGTGCGGTGAGGTCGCGCGGAAGGTAGAGGTTCGCCGGTATGTGGACGTCACCGCCCACGTCGACGACGAGCTTGTCGATCCGGTAGCCGTCGCCGGGCACCGAGCCGAACGCCCGCGCGGTCGGGACCGGCCGGTCAGCCGGCAGATCCCCACCCAGCGCGTCGAGGGCGAGCCGGCGCAACTCGCCCTGCCGCCGCCGTACGTCCTCGGGACTCGACAGGCGGTCGTTGGCCTCCCGCCCGGCCGCCAACCGCTCGCCGGTCCGGCGGTAGACGTTGTCCTGGACCTGGAGCGACGGGTCGTACATCCCGTCGAGGAACTCACCGAACCCGGGAGCTTCGTGACTCATTTGAGGGCCCCAGCCACCATCCCGGCCTGGATCTGCCGCTGGAAGCTGAGGAACACGACGAGGACCGGCAGGATGGAGATGGTCAACCCGGCGAACAGCGCACTCCAGTTGCCGGCGTAGCCCTGGCTCACCGCCAGGTTCGCCAGGCCCTGGGACAGCACGTACTTGTCCGGGCTGGATTGCAGGACCAGCGGCAGCAGGTACTGGTTCCACTGCCCGAGGACGACGAAGACGCCGACACTGACCAGGCCGGGACGGGCGACCGGCAGCATGATGCGCAGGAACGTCCCCCAGTGCCCGCAGCCGTCGATGAAGGCGGCCTCGGCCAGGGCGGCCGGCAGGGTCCGAAAGTAGGCGGTGAGGAAGAAGACGGCGAACGGCAGGCTGTAGACCGAGTAGATGATCGCCAGGCCGGGCAGCGAGTTCGCGAGGTGCAGCCCGCGGGCGATGAAGAACAGCGGCACGATCGCCAGGAACGTCGGGAACGTCATGCCCACGATGAACAGGTAGTAGACCATCCGGTTGCCGCGGAACGAGTAGCGGGCGATGACGTACGCGACCAGTGCGCCCATGCCCAGCGTCAGCGCGGAGCCCAGCGCCACGACGATCGTGGTGTTGACGAAGTAGCGCCCGATCTCCGCGGTGGTCCACGCCTCGACGAAGTTCTCCCACCGGAGCTTTGACGGCAGACTCCACGGATCGCCGATCACCTCGTCGGTGCTCTTGAACGAGGACAGCACCGCCCAGGCCAGCGGCACCACGACCAGCACCGTCCAGGTCAGCAGGATGCCGTGGGAGAAGACGTTCAGCGTGGTGCCGCCGATCGAGCGGTCCGGTGCCGGGCCCGCCGTCGGCCGGGACGCCCGTGGAGCGGGCCGCGTGCCAGGTGGTGGCGGCCCGTCCTCCGTTTTCAACAGTTTCGTCTTGAGACTCATCACAGTTCCTAGTACTCGACGCGTTCGCGGCGGGTGAGTCGTAGTGACACCCAAGCGAACAGGAGGGTCAGGACGAGCAGGGCCACCCCGATTGCCGTGGAATAGCCGAACTCGCTGTCCGCGAAGGCGGTGAGGTACAGATAGTTGCCGAGCACCTGAGTGGCGTTGTCCGGCCCGCCCGACCCGCCGGCCGCCGACATCACGTTGACGATGGCGAACATGTCGAGCGCGTGTATCCCCAGATAGACGCCGGCGACCTGGACGGTGTCCCAGATCAGCGGCAGGGTCAGCCGCCAGAACGTCTGCCACCGGGAGGCCCCGTCGATCCGGGCCGCCTCGAACAGCTCGGCCGGGATCGAACTCATGGAGCTGTTGAAGAGCACCACGTAGAAGCCGACCGACAGCCAGATGATGACGGCGAGGATGGCGCCGTACGCGGTCTGCTTGTCGCCCAACCAGTTGACCGGGTCGATGCCGACCGCGCCGAGCGCGCCGTTGAGCAGCCCGCTCGACGTGGGGTCGTACACGCTGGAGAACAGGACACCGACAATGGCGACGGAGAGTACGTGTGGGAAGAAGTAGGCGACGCGGTAGACACCGCCGCCGCGTACTCCGGCGCTACCGCCGCGGGCCCGGTACCGACCGACGCGGATCATCGTGGCGAAGAACAGCCCGAGGGCGAGCGTGACCACCGGGATGACCACCACGGCGATCACGTTGTGCCACAGCGAGGTCCAGAAGACCCCGTCCGTCACCAACCGGGTGTAGTTGGCCAGTCCGATGAAGTCCCGGTGGGCGGACAGCCCGTTCCAGTCGGTCAACGAGATGTAGAACGCCTGGGCATACGGCGAGATCACCAGGACGCAGTACAGGATCACCGGGACCGCGAGGGCGGAGACGATGAATCTGCGACTTCCCACACGCATCCGTCACACGTCCTCGTACTTCGGCACCGACGTGTCGTTGCGCAGGGCGTCGGCGGCCCGCTGGCAGCGGTCGGCCCACTGGTCCGGGTTGATCTCCCCGGTCATCAGCGCGCTGGTCGCGGCGGACGCCTCGGTCTGCAGCTTCGTGTACCACCCGCTGTAGCGCCAGTTGAAGGTCTTCTCGCCCGACGCAGACAGGGCGTCGCGAACCGATTGCAGGCCGGTGCCGGCCGACTCGGGTGTGTAGCCGGCCAGGCTGGTCAGGGTCTGGGTCTGCCGGGTGAAGTTCTTCGACCCCTCCGCGGAGATGAGGGTACGCAGCAGCTCCAGTCCCCCGTACGGGTTCTTCGCCGCGGCCGGCACGACGAAGGGCTCGTTGCCCTGGCCCCGGATCGCGTTCTGCGGTAGCGCATCGGTGGTGCTCAGGGACGGCGTCGGGGCGATGACCATGTCGAAGCCCTTGGGCGTCACCTCGCCCAGTTCACTTTCCAGCCACGACCCGCAGGGGATGAACGCGGCCCGGCCCTTGGCCCAGTACGTCTGGGCCTGGATGTGGGTGAGCCCGGACGTGCCGGGCATGAGGTAGTCCTTCTCGACGAGCTGGTGCAGCGCCCGAGCCGCGGCA
Source organism: Asanoa sp. NPDC050611 (assembly GCF_040654855.1). Lineage (NCBI taxonomy): Bacteria > Bacillati > Actinomycetota > Actinomycetes > Micromonosporales > Micromonosporaceae > Asanoa > Asanoa sp. NPDC050611. The sequence continues at coordinate 5,988 of NZ_JBFAIU010000214.1, read as the reverse complement.
AGCATCGGCTCGCTGCGCCAACTGCCGGGGGCCAGGCTGTCCAGCGCCTTGCGGACCTCCAGGCCGCCCGCCTTGATGCCCATCTGGATCAGCGGCGTGAGCATGTAGCTGGGATTCTTGCCCTGGTACGTCCAGGGAGACATGCCGGTGGCGCGCTTGATCTCGCCGCACAGCTCGATCATCTCGGCCCACGTCGTCGGGTACGTCCAGCCGTTCTTCTGGAACAGCGAGCGGCTGTAGTAGAGGCCGTGCACCGTGAACGTGTAGTTGAGCACGTGGGGCTTGCCCTTGAAGGAGCCCTGCTCGACGATGCCCGGCAACAGCGTCTCCCGGACGGTCTTGCCACCACCGTCCACGGCCGGCGCGTCGAGCAGGGGGGTGAGGTCGAGGAGCTGGCCGTTGTCGACCAGCGGCGCCAGCAGCAGCGCCCCGGCACCGGCGTTGCAGATGAGGTCCGGCACGTCACCGGAGACAAAGCGGGGCTGCAACTGCTTCGCCAGCTCCTGACCGCCGATGTGCTTGATCTCCGCCTTGGGGAAGCGCTTCTTGTAGGCGGCCTCGGCGTCGATCGCGTACTGGTCGCCGTACCCGCCCTTGAAGATCACCGCTTCCAGCGGCTTGTCGGCCGGCACGCCCAGCGGGTTGTCGGCTGTCACCTTTCCCTGCTTGCCCTTGCTGTCGGCCACGCCGGTGTCACCGGGATCGGCACAGCCGGTGAGCCCGCCGGTGGCGGCCAGCGCGCCGAGACCGGCCCCCAGTGCCAGCACCGATCGGCGGTTGAGTATCCGTGCGTCCTTGTTCATGATTGTTTCCCGCTTCTCGCTCGAGATGGCTGCTAGCTGGCGGTGATCGAGATGGTCACGCTGTCGCGCCCGGCCACCGTCGTGCCGGGCAACGGCCGGAGGCTCAGGGTCAGGTCGGTCGTGGCGACCGCGTTGTCGCGGATCCGTACCGGGATCGTCACGTCGCGCCGGCCGGGCGGTATCACGGCCACGCCGGGCAACCCGTCGTAGTCCACCCGGTTGCGGGCGGTGCCGGTCGTCTCGTACCGGACGACGAGGGGCGTGCCGAGGTCGTCGCCGAGGCGGCGGACGGTCACCGTGGCGCCGTCGCCGGGGCGGACCAGGCGACGATCGCTGGCCAGGACCACCGTGGCCACACCGTCCATGGGGCGGACGTCGAGACTGACGTCCTTGGTCACGCCAGTGGTGTCGATGATGGGCTGACTCGGCCGTTGCGCCCAGATGGTGCCCTCGACGTCGCACAGCGTCGGGTCGCCGGCTCCCTCCATACCGGCGATGAACGGACCAGCCAGGTCGGCGAGGAGGACGGCGTCGACAAAGCGGACGTTGCCGTACTCGGGCAGGACCGTGACCATGCCTGACCAGATCTTGAGGAACGCGTCGGTCCGGGCCGGATCCCGCAGCGCGGTGAAGGCAACCCGCTCGAAGGTGGTCTGCAGGCCGTTGTAGCCACGCGGGCCGTAGACGTTGACGGTGCCGGGCGAGTCGCCGGCGTCGAACACACAGTCCCGGAACACCACGGACCCGTGGGCCTGCGGACCGCGCACACCGGGCTGGACGTGGACCACGGCGTCGCGCGTCGGGCCCATGTAGCACCGCTCGACGAGCACCGAGGCGGGGGTGCTGGTGGCGTTGTAGCGCATCAGGTTGATCTCGAAGCTGTAGGTCTTGTTGCCCGCGAAGACGGTGTCCCGGATGACAACGTCCTTGATGAGCTGCACGGCCGTGTCCGGCTCGAGGTCGATGCCGGCCTCTGGCAGGGTGCCCGCCGTGTTGATCAGCGCGCAGCCCTCGATGAGCAGTCCGTCCGCGTAGATCACGCTGATCGCGTTGCGCTTGTTGTCGTCGCACACCACGTTGCGGATGGTGACGTTCTTCGAACCCGCGCCCAGGATGACACCGTCGCCGGGCGCGCCCCGCAGCACCAGGCCCTCGACGGTGATCGACTCGGAGGTACCCATCCGGACGATCGCCCGCCACTCGCCGGTGTACTCGGGCTTGTTCATCACGCAGGTGGCGCCGTATCCGATGAGCTTGACGTTTCTACGCCCGTGGATCCGCCAGATGCCGTCCCGGGTGTCCGGGAAGCCGCCGGCCAGTCCACGTAGCGTCACTCCGTCCTCCAGGATCACGGTGACGTCGTCGCGGTTGACCCACAGTGGTCTGGTGATCCAGTCCTGACCGACGTTGTCGATGACGACCACGTCGGCGCCGCTGTCCAGCGCGGCGGTGAGGGCTGAGGTGGCGTCGACCGGGTCGAAGCCGAAGTCCGAGGCACGTACGACGGTGGCGTCGGGACCGGTGTCGGCGGCCGCGACGCTGACCCGGGTGGCGCCGTAGAGCACCGGCGCGACGACGGCCATCCGCAGCAGGGATCGACGGGAAACAGGGGAATGTCGGGGCATGTGAACACTCCAGAATTCGGAGGAAGGATGTGCTAGACGATGAGTGTGCGAATCCGGTCGGGCCAGGCCAGCTCGATGCCGAGGCGCTGGACCAACAGCCGCTGGAAATCGTCGAGATGTTCGGGCTTCTCGCGGATCGCGCGGGGAGGCAGCCCGGTGCCGATACAGTGCGCGGCAAGGGCTCCAGCCACCTCGCCGACGTTCCACTCGACCGGATGCAGCCGATGGCATCCGTTCGTGACGTGTGTGGTGGCGATGTTCTTCGCGGCCGGGAGGAGGTTGTCGACCCGGACCGGAATCAATGCGCCAAGCGGAATTTGGAAGGGGTGACAGGCGATGTCCACATAGGTGCGTGGACGACCCGCGCCGGTGCTGGGATGCAGATCGATGCGGTAACAGCCGATACCGACGGTGTCGGCGAAAACCTCGGAGCCGGCGGGCTTGCCGGCGACCCGGCGCGCCTCCACTCCGACGTGCTCTTCGAGCACGGTGAATTCGCCGACGATACGCCGGGACTCCCTGATGTAGGGGCGTAGGGCGAACCCGTCCCCGGTACCCAGCAGGTCCCCGCGCGGCCGGAGCTCGGGATATCCCGTGCCACCGTCGTGCCGAGGTGCGTCGGTCTGCATCCAGTACAGCAGCGACCTGCTCAGCTCCTTGGCCGCCGTGAGGTGCCGCTGGTGTTCCCGCGGCCCCACCCCGACGAGTGGGCCGAGCCAGTAGTCGTTCTGTGGCCAGTTGACGACGGTGACGTCGCTGGCCAGGAAGCCCGGCTCGAAGGCGCGGACACTGAGCATCCGCCGGAACGTCCACCGGTCGATGCCCTGACCGCCGGTGGCCGATGCCGGGTCGGCGAAGAGCGGATGAGTCCTCGGCGCCAGCGAATCCGGCCGCACATCGGTCCAGGACAGCAGCGGGCCGGGCCAGAAGTCCGGCGTGTAGCCGCGCCAGAAGTCGTAGTCCGCCGGCCGGTCGATGGTCCAGTCCTCGCCCTCGCGGTAATCCATCGCGAAGCACCAGGTGAACGCCTGCTGGTCGAGTGGCTGGGCCGGGCCGGGCAGCGCGTGCAGCTCCCCGGTCTCGTCCTGGCTCTCCGCCCCGCAGACCCACTCGGTGCCCGAGGCGTCGAGCACGTCGCCCAGCTCGGTGGCGTCGAGGACGTACCTGGCGCTGACCGTGACCCGGCCGTGCGCCGCCGAGTCGAGCGAGACACCGGAGATCCGGTCACCGTCCACCGCGACGTCGCGCAGCGCGGTCCCGGTAAGCACGGTCAACCGCCCACTACTGAGGTACGGCGCGAGCATGCCGTCGATGGCGGCCAGGGCTGCTCTCGGCTCGTGGCAGAGCGGGCTGACCCGCCCGTCTCCGGGGTTGAGGGCGGCCGCGGCCCTGGCCGACCGGCTGAGGGGGTAGAACCGCCGGTAGTGGTTCCTGATCTCGGCGCGCAGCGTGCGATAGCTTGTCGTGCCGCCGAAGGTCTCGATCCAGGCGTTCTCGTCCGGCGGCACCGCCTGGGTGGTGAGCTGACCGCCGAGCCACGGAGATTCCTCGGTGAGCACGACGGTCTGCCCGAGTCGCAGACCGGCGAGCGCGGCGGCGATCCCGCCGAGGCCACCACCAACCACCAGTACACCCGTGTCGAGCTGCATCTCCGGCTACCGAGCCCTCCTGCTTAAGCGCTTAGCTTAAGCGCTTTGCTCAAGCGCTTTAGCGGATGCTAGGCTCGCGCATATGATGTTGTCAATGGCCGCGTCCAACCTGGGCTCGCCGCGACCACCGACGGAATCACGAGGCAGGCACGCATGACCGAACGTCGAGGGAGCGGACGACGGCGGGTTACCCAGCTGGATGTCGCGCGCGCCGCCAACGTCTCCACCGCCGTCGTCTCGACCGTCCTCAACAACAAGGCCGACACACTCCGGGTCAGCGAGCAGACCCGCGAACGGGTGTGGAGAGCCATCCGTGACCTTCACTACGTGCCGCACGCCGCGGCCCAGAGCCTGGCGGGCGGGCGCAACCGGATCATCGGCGCCTTCACGTACCAACGCATGTTCCCGTTGGACAGTGGTGACTTCTACTACGAGTTCCTGCTCGGCGTCGAGGAGGAGGCGGAGCAGGCCGGACAGCATCTCCTGCTGTTCACCGGTGCCCGCAACGAGGCCAACGAGCGGTCCATCTTCAGCCGGAACACCAACATGCTGGAACTCGCCGACGGCGCGATCCTGCTCGGCGGACGGATCGACGCCGACGAGATCCGACGACTGGCGGAGGACGGCTACCCGTTCGTCATGATCGGTCGCCGGGACGTCGCCGGACCCGAGGTGTCCTGGGTGGCGGCGGACTACGCGGCGGCCACCCGGACAGTGGTCGACCAGCTCCATCGGCTCGGCCACCGCAGGATCCTGCTGGTCGCCGGCAGCCGCACCCACGAGACCCTGGTGGAACGGCGCGCCGGCTTCACCGCCGAGGCCCGCCGCCACCGGCTCGGGAGCAAGACCCGAATGGTCACCTTCGGCGCGCCCAATCCCGACCTGCCGGACGCCCCGTGCCTCGAAGACGAGCAGGGCGTGCTCCGGTTCGCCCGGGAGACCGGCGCTACGGTGATCATCGCCGAGTCGTCCTACGTCATCCACCGCATCTACCAGACCGCGCTCGCCCAAGGGCTGCGCATACCGGACGAGCTCAGCCTCGTCGGCCTCGGCGACCACGGCGACCGACAGAACGTGCTCGCGCCCGACCCGGCCATCACGGTGTTGCGAACGCCGAGCCGGAAGATCGGGGCCGCGGCGGTGCGGATGGTGCTGCACCGGCTCGACAACCCGGGCGACCAGCCCCAGCACCTGAAGATTCCCTGCGAGCTGTCGGAGGGGACGACCGTCGCGGCGCCACCGGCGAGCCAGCGTTGATACAGGACAGAGGATGGATGGTGGCAGTGGCGTGACGGACGTCGGCGTGCAGTTGTATTCGGTTCGCGAGCCGCTGGTCGCCGGCGCGGACGCGGTACTGGGCCGGTTGGCCGCGATCGGCTACCGCCTGGTGGAACCGACCTTCGGGTTGCTGGGCGGGGATCCGCCCGGCTTCCGCCGCCTGCTCGGCACGCATCGGCTGACCGCGTGCGCGCTGCATGCGCCGATCCTGGGTCCGCTGCGCGACGAGATCGCCGCGGCGGCGCTGGCCATCGGCGCGCGGACCGTCGTGGTGCCGAGCATTCCCGCCGCCGAGTTCGCCACCGCCGCCGGCGTCGCCCGGTCCGCGGAGCGACTGGCGGAGGCGGCCACCTGGCTCGCCGGCCGTGGACTGGCGCTGGCATATCACAACCACCACTGGGAGCTGGCCCACCGCCCGGCGGGTCGCCCGGCCCTGGAGTTGCTCGCGGCGCTGCTGCCGCCGTCCGTGGCACTGGAGGTGGACGTCTACTGGGCGACCGTCGGCGGCGCCGACGTGCCGGCACTGCTCCACCAGTTCGGCCAGCAAGGAGCAGTTGGCCGGGGTCGACGTGCTGGCCATGGCCGAGGCGGACCGGCCGTTGATCGGCGGCGCGTCCGACGGCGGCGTCATCG
>NZ_JBFAIU010000213.1:0-13030 GCF_040654855.1 Asanoa sp. NPDC050611 | reverse complement strand
GCGCGGTCTTGTCGTCGCTGCCCTGGTCGCGGGCCACGTCGGGCCCGTCCGTGGCTGGCGCGGTCTTGTCGTCGCTGCCCTGGTCGGGGACCACGTCGGACCCGGACGCGGCCGCGGCCCAGCCCGGCGCCGTGTAGTCGATCGCCTCGTCCGCGCCGAGGTCGCGGACCAGGTCCAGCTTCCCCGGGCCTGCGGCCCCGACCACCCTGGCGCCCGCCGCCTTCGCCAGTTGGACCAGGAGCGTGCCGACGCCGCCCGCGGCCGCCTCGACCAGCACCCGCTCGCCGGGCTTCGGGGCCGCAGCGCGGAGCAGCAGCAGGGCCGTCCGGCCGTCGGCCAGCAGTGCCACCGCGGTGTCCAGGTCCACGCCGTCCGGCACCGGCACCACGCCCGCCGCGTCGACGGCCACCCGGGCCGCGTAGCCGCCCGAACCGCCGGTCGACGTCACCACCCGGGTGCCGACCAGCGCCGGGTCCGCACCCGGGCCGACCGCGCTCACCACGCCGCCCACGCCGTTGCCCGGGATCATCGGCAGGTCGCCCTTGAACGGGCCGAAGCCCTTCGCGCGGAACAGCGTCTCGATGAAGGTGATGTTGGCGTAGGCCACCTCCACCAGCGCCTGGCCCTCGCCGGGCACCGGATCGGGCGCCTCGCCGGGCACCAACACCGATGGATCGCCGTACCGCGTCAACCACACCACTCGCATGGGACGAAGGATCACACCTCAACCGAGGTTGAGGTCAACGTTCCGCGACACCGCCGAGGACCGGTTTGACGTCGAGGATCGGCGTACCGTCGAGCGCCTCCAGGTCGTTGACCTTGATCCGCGGCCCGGAGATCTCGAGCACCGTGACCCGGTGCAGGCCGATCGGGTTGGGGCGGTCCGGCGAGCGGGTGCTGAACACGCCGGTCAGCGGGCGGTCGGCGGCACCGCGTGGCCGCACCGCGAGCACGTCCCGGGCCGCCCGGTCGAACCAGGTCAGCAGCAGCACGTCCTGGCCGGGCGCGAGGTCGGCGAGGCCCGCCGCGACGGCCGGGTCGAACTCCAGCCACGCGTCCGGTGCGCCCTCGTCGCCCTGCTTCGGCGCGGTCGCGGCGTCGGTCAGCGGGGAGGAGACGACCCCGATCGGGGAGATCTCAATCATCCGGCGATCGTAGCGATTCCAGCCGCCGCGCCAGGTACTCCCGCTCGGGCTCGTTGCCCACCAGCGCGAGCGCGGCCTCGTACGCGGTCGCCGCCTCCGCGGTGCGACCCAGCCGGCGCAGCAGGTCGGCCCGGGCCGCGGGCAGCAGGTGGTAGCCGGCCAGGTGCCGGTCGGCGGCGAGCCCGTCGAGCAGCGCCAGCCCGGCCTCCGGACCGTCCACCATGGCCACCGCGACGGCCCGGTTGAGCTCGACCAGCGGCGACGGCGCCACCGTGCGCAGCACGTCGTAGAGCGCCACCACCTGCGGCCAGTCGGTGGTCGAGACCGAGGCGGCGTCGTCGTGCACGGCCGCGATCGCGGCCTGCAGGGCGTACGGGCCGGGCGGCCCGCCGGTCAGCGCGTCGACCACCAGGCGCCGCCCTTCGATGATCTTGTCGAGCGTCCACAGCGAACGGTCCTGGTCCGCCAGCAGCACGAGCCGCCCCGCGACGTCGACCCGGGCCGGCCGGCGCGCGTCGACCAGCAGCATCAGCGCGAGCAGCCCGGCCACCTCGCGCTCGCCCGGCAGCAACCGGTGCAGGATCCGGGCCAGCCGCACCGCCTCGTCGGCCAGGTCGCCGCGGACCAGGGCCGGGCCGCCCGTCGCCGCGTACCCCTCGGTGAAGATCAGATAGACCACCTGCAGCACCGCCGGGAGCCGGTCGGGCAGCTCGGCCGCGGACGGCACCCGGAACGGGATCCGGGCGTCGCGGATCTTGCGTTTCGCCCGGACCACCCGCTGCGCCATGGTCGCCGGCGGCACCAGGAACGCCCGCGCCGCCTCAGGCGTGGTCAGCCCCGCCAGGCAGGTCAGCGTGAGCGCGAGCTGGGCGTCGAGGCCGAGCGACGGGTGGCAGCAGGTGAAGAACAGCCGCAGCCGCTCGTCGGGCGCGTCGTCGTTCCACACCGGATCGACCGGCGGTGCGCTGTCCCGGCGGTCGGCCTCGACCTGCAGCAGGGCCAGCTTCGCCGCGAACACCTTGTCGCGCCGCAGCTTGTCGACCGCCCGGTGGCGGGCCACCGTGAGCAGCCACGCGCCCGGCCGGTCGGGCACACCGTCCGTCGGCCACCGGGCCACCGCCGAGGCCACGGCATCAGCGGCGACCTCCTCGGCCAGGTCGAGATCGCCCAGGGTACGGACGAGCGTCGCCAACAGCCTTCCCCACTCCTCGCGGAAGACGGCCTCGATGCTGTCCGTACCCATGGGCAGACCCGCTACTCGCCGAACTCCATGATCGGCCGGACCTCGACGGAACCGTACTTCGAGCCCGGGCACCGCTCCGCCCACTCGATCGCGGCGTCCAGGTCGGGCACGTCGATCAGGTAGTAGCCACCGAGCACCTCGCGCGTCTCGGCGAACGGGCCGTCGGTGACCACCCGCTGTGCGTCGCGGACCCGGACGGTGGTCGCGGTGGTCGACTCCTGCAGCGCGTCGCCGCCCTTGCCGACGCCGGCCTTCTCGATGGCCTCCGAGTACGCCCAGTACTCGTTCATCACCTTCTCCGCCTCGGCCGGGTCCGGCGTCCCGCGGTTCTCCTCGCTGTAGATCAGCAACAGGTAGCGCATGGGTTTCTCCTCAGGCATGCGGTGGTCGGTGACCACCTCTCATCCTGACGACGAGCGACCTGGCCGCAATCGACATCGCGGAGGAGATTTTTTAGACGGGCACCGCGAGGGTGACGGTCAACCCGCTGGAGACGTCGCCGCTGACGGTGCCCAGTTGCAGAGAGTAGCCGTCGCTGAACACCATGTCGGTCTCGAGCGAGGTCTTGCCCATGTTGCGCACGCTCTGCTCGTAGCCGCTCGTGGCATACACCTTCGTGCTCGTGTCCTCGGGCAGGGCGAGCTGACTCGTGCGCAGCTTGTCACTGGCCGTGGTCGCCTTCTCCAGCGTGGCATAGACCTCGAAGTGGATGTGCGGCCAGCGACCGTCGTACGCGGCGGGGTAGACGCTGGTGAAGCTCACCTTGCCGGCATCGTCGGCGACCTGGACGCCGCGCAGGTAGTTCTCCTGCTCCACGCCTTGCGAATACAGCGAGTAGCGGCCCTGCTGGTCGCAGTGCCACAGGTAGACGGCCGCACCGGCCAGCGGCCGCCCGCCGCCGTTGCCGACGTCGAGGACCGTGAGCGCGATGGTCAGCGGCACGCCGGTCGCGACGGCCGAGCCGGTGCCGAAGCTGCGGGTGATGTCGCTGCGCACGATGCCGCTCTCGGTGAGCACGTCGACGCCGTTCGAGCCATCACCGGGGTACGGGCCGGCGGTCTCCTCGGGGATCTCCCCGTCGGCGGTGCTGTCCCGCGCGGCGGCCGGTGGCCCGGGATCGCTCCCGGGCTCGCTGGTCGACGAGCAGCCCGCGATCGTCGCCGCGCCGGCGGCGCCGAGCAGGCCGAGCAGCCGGCGGCGGCTGAGCAGCGTCGGCAGGTCGAGGGAGAGTCCCTGATCGTGCTGGTGCATCTCGCGGCCTCCTAGGGTTCGGTGGCCCCAAGAGTTCGTCGGCTTACTGCGGTGCCGCTTTCGGCGGGCTGTGCGGCGGCTGTGCTTCCAACTCCTGGAAGAGCGTGACGTGCAGGTCGCCCGGGGTGTCCAGGCGCGAGTTGAGGGACCGCCACGGCGTCTCGGTCGGCGCCGCCACCTGCTCCGCGCCGGCGTCGACCAGCTCGGCCGTGCCCGCGGCCGTGTCGTCGACCTCGAACGCGATCCGGAACCGCGGCGCCACCGGGCGACCCACCTCGACCTCGTCGATGTAGCGGTGGTGCGCCGGGTTGGCCAGCTCCAGCGTGGCCCGGCCGGCCTCCAGGATCATCACCCGCTCGTCGCCGCCACCGCTGAACGCCGCCTCCTCGGTGAGCCCGAGGGCGTCCCGGAAGAACGCCACGGCGGCGTCGTAGTCCTCGACCTCGACCACAAGTCGCATCTGGTTGACCCGCATGGGCCCAGACACTATCCGCGACTCGACCTCGTCCGCAGCTCGCGCAGGTGCCTGGCCATCGTGCTGATGTCCCGGTTGGCGTAGCCGTCGTCGAGCGCGGCGGCCAGCGCGGCCTTGTCGGCCTGGGCCTGCGGCACCGGCACGCCGACCCGCTCGGCCAGCGCGAGCACGAGGTCGGCGTCCTTGTCGACGAGCCCGAGCGAGAACGCCACCGGGGTGTCGTCGGGGTGCTCGAACACGGCCCGCTTGTACTTCAGGAACGGTGCACCCGTGGCGCCCGCCTCGAACACGTCGTACGCGGTAGCCGGGTCGATGCCGGCCGCCTGCGCCAGCACGTACGCCTCCGAAAGCCCTTGGTTGATCGCGATCAGGAGTGTGTTGATCGCGATCTTCATCGTGGCCCCGAGGCCCGTCGGTCCGATGTGGAAGACCTTGCTGCCGAGGTAGTCGAGGATCGGCCGGACCCGGTCGATGTCGGCCGCGTCGCCGGCGGCGAGGACGGCCAGCGTGCCGGCCTCGACACTGGACACGCTGCCGGAGACCGGGCAGTCGATGTGCACACCGCCCGCGCCGCGGACCATCTCGGCCAGCCGCAGCGTCGTGTGCGGGTCGATGGTGCTGGTGTCGACGACCGCGGTGCCGCGGCGCAGCCCGGCCACGATCCCGTCCCGGCCCTCGTGCGCGCCCAGGTCGGCCGCGTCGTTGGAGAGCGAGACGATCACGACGTCGGAGGTGCCGGCCGCCTCGCGCGGCGTCGCCGCGACGGTCGCACCCGTGTTGGCGGCGATGTCCTCGGCCTTGTCCCGCGTGCGGTTCCAGACGGTCACCGGGTAGCCGGCTGAGCGGAGGCGCTTCGCCATCGCGCCGCCCATGTTTCCGGTGCCGATGACGGCCAGCCGCGTATTTTCGCTCATCCCGCCATCCTTTCACCGCTTTGTCGGTGTGCCCGCCCCGACGGCGGCTGACGGGCCCGGCGGGCGGGTGCCCTGGTTGTCCGCGAGGCGGGTCGCGATGTTGCTGAGCGCCTTGTCCAGGTCGGCGCGGGTCGGGCGCTGACCGTCGCGCTCGGGGAGCTTGGTGAGCAGCCAGTTCTTCCAGGCCTCGGCGAGCTGGCCGTAGTACTCCTCGCCGCGCCCGGTCAGGCTCAGGCACTCGTTGTCGTCGATGGCGACCAGCCCGCGGTAAGCGGCCTGGGCGAACGCGGGCCGCAGCACCGGACCGGGTATCTGGTAGGCGCGGGCGACGCCGGCCAGGTCGATGGGGCCCGCGTAACGGGTGCGCAGGTGGATCTGCGCGAGGCACCAGGCGTCGGCCGCGTTCAGCCCGGTCCCGGAGGCGGCCAGCACGGCGGGCGCGGCGGCCGGGCCCTCGCTGCGGAACACGCGGGAGATCGCCTTCTCCAGCTCGCCGTCGGAGTTTTGCGCCTCGGGCATCCCGAACCCCTCGCCGAGGTCGGGCGCGGCGGCGCGGGCCATGTCGCGCAGCGGCACCTCCTTGAGGAACCAGGCGAGCGCGAAGGCGACGAGGGGGACCGGGACCGCGTAGAGGAACAGGCTGTGCACCGACTGCGCGTACGCCTCGATGATCGGTCCGGATTGTGCCGGCGGCAGGTCGTGCACCGCGGTCGGCAGGCCGACGACCTGGGGCGGCAGCGGGCCGACCGCTCGTAAGGCGTCGGTCAGGTGGTGGTTGAGCTGGTTGGCGAAGATCGTGCCGAACACGGCGGCGCCGAACGAGCTGCCCAGGGTACGCAGGAACGTCACGCCCGAGGTGGCCACGCCGAGATCCCGATAGGCGACCGTGTTCTGCACGATGATGATCAGGATCTGCATCGAGAGGCCGATCCCGACGCCGAAGACGAACATGTAGAGCGACGTGACCAGCGTGGACGTGCCGGTGCCCATGCGCGAGAGCAGGTAGAGCCCGAGGGCCATCACCAGGCCGCCGGCGATCGGGAACGCCTTGTAGCGGCCCGTCCGGCTGACCGTGTTGCCGGACAGCACCGCCGTGATCAGGAGACCGATCACGAGCGGCAGGGTGCGTACGCCGGAGATCGTCGCGGAGACGCCCTGGACCCATTGGAGGTACGTGGGCAGGAAGGTGAGCGCGCCGAGCAGGGTGAAGCCGACGACGAAGCTGAGCGCGGACGAGACGACGAAGACGCGGGACTGGAAGAGCCGGATGGGCAGCACAGGCTCCTTGGCGCGGCGCTCGACGAACCCGAACCCGACCAGCAGGGCGACCGAGACCGCGAACAGCCCGATGATCACGGGGGAGGTCCAGGGGTACTCGGTGCCACCCCAACTGGTCGCGAGCGTGAGGCCGGCCGCGCCGGTGCCGATGAGCACGATGCCCGCGTAGTCGATGATCGGTTTTCGCCCGCTCGTGATCGCCGGGATCGTGCGCGCCGCGACCAGGATGACCAGCACGGCGAGCGGGACGTTGATGTAGAAGACCCAGCGCCAGCCGAGCCCGCTGTCGGTGAACAGACCGCCGATCAACGGCCCGACGACGGTCGCGAGCCCGAACACGGCGCCGAGCCCGCCCTGGTAGCGGCCGCGGTCGCGGAGAGGGATCACGTCGCCGATGAGCGCGGTCGAGGTGACGAGGAGCCCGCCGGCGCCGATGCCCTGCACGGCCCTGGAGGTCACCAGCCAGATCAGGCTCTGCGCGGCGCCGCAGAGCAACGAGCCGACGATGAAGATCAGGGCGCTGACCTGGAAGATCCGCTTGCGCCCGAAGAGGTCGCCGAACTTGCCGGCGAGCGCGGCCGCCACGGTCTGGGCGAGCAGGTAGGCAGTGACCACCCAGGACAGATGGTTGGCGCCGCCGAGATCACCGACAATCGTGGGCAACGCGGTGGCGACCACGGTCTGGTCCATCGCCGCGAGCAGCAGCCCCAACGCGACCGTGCCGTAGATGACGTTGATCTGGCGCCTGGACAACTGCGGCCGGCGGACGTCGTCGTCCGGTGGAGCCGTTTGGACCGCCAACGCGCACCCCCGTACGCCGTCGCTGTGTCCTCAGCTTATGGGCGGCACCAGGACGCTGAGGCAGGTTACGCAACCTTCGAGCTTCTCGTACTCGCTGATGTCGACGACGACGGGCGCGAACCCGAGCTGATGGATGAGGTCGGCGGTGCGGGGCGCGGAGGCGGCGATGAGCACGCGTTCGTCGCCGAGGGGCACGAGGTGGCAGCCGCCCTCTTCCTCGACGGGCAGGAGCTGGGGGAGGGCCTGGATGTCGACGAGGTTGGGCAGGGCGACGAGGGTCCCGTCCGGCAGCGCCGTGACAGCTGATTTCAGGTGCAGCACACCGTGCAGGGCAACGGGGCTGGCGGTCCGGCCGCGGGTGGCCAGGTGGCGTTGGAGCTGTTCGAACCCCTCTTTGTTGGTACGCCCACCGACGCCGACGTAGACGCGGTCACCGACCTGAAGCACGTCGCCGCCGTCGAGGGTCCCGGGCGCCCGGATCTCGACGACGTCGAGCAGCAGGGCTTCAGCGGCGGCCCGCGCGCCTGCTATCTCGGGGCGACGCTCCTTGGCACCGGGCCGGGTGAGCACGGCCAGATCGTCACAGACGACGAGCGTGTCCTCGACGAACACGCTGTCGGGACAGTCATCGGCGGGCGCGACGTCGACGACGGACCAGCCGGCCCCGTCCAGCGCGGCCCGATAGTCGTCATGCTGCCGGCGCGCCAACTCGACGTCGACGGGCGTACGCGCGATGTGCGTAACGATCCCATCAGCAAGCCGCGAACTCGGCACCCGAACCAAAGCCGCACCCGTGATCATGCGTCCGATTCTGTGTGCCCCGAACCCACGACGCAACGCGGAGCCGGCCCGGGACCGCTCAGTGCCGGAGCGTGGTGGTGATCTGCATCAGGTCCGCTTGGGTGATGGGGCCGCCCTTGGCGCCGCGCGCCTCCTGCATGGCCTTCGCCAGCTGAGCGCGGCGTAGGACCTCGCCGACGTCGGCGCCGCTGAAGCCGTGGCTGGCGGCGGCCAGGGCGGCCGGGTCGACGTCTTCCGCGAACATCGTGAAGCCCGAGTACTCGTGGCGTTCCGTCAGATCGCGGATCTTCATCTTGAAGATCTCGGCGCGGCCGGCCTCGTCGGGTAGTGGGATCGACAGCTTCACGTCGAAGCGGCCCGAGCGGATCAGGGAGTCGTCGACCCGGTGTGGGAAGTTGGTCGTCGCCACCACGATCACGTTCTGGTTGTCTTCGATCAGGTTGTTCATCTCCTGCTTGAAGATGCCCGCGACCGCGTTCACCGCCTGGCTCGCGGCGTCGCCGCCCGCGCCCGCGTAGCTGATGATGCTGTCGAACTCGTCGAAGAGCATCACCGTCGGGTGCCGGTAGCGGCGGGCCTCCTGGAAGATGGTCTTGATGTTGCGCTCGGAGCCGCCGAGCCACTTGTCGAGGATCTCCGGCGTACGGATCTCGCGGAACGTCGCGCCGATCTCGTTGGCCAGCGCCCGGGCCAGCATGGTCTTGCCCGTGCCGGGCGGGCCGTAGAGCAGGATGCCCTGCGGTCGCCGAGCGCCCCAGCGGGCCATGATGTCGGGGTGCCGGAAGCTGACCGCGATCTCGCGGAACTGGCCGACGATCGTGTCCAGGCCGCCCACGTGGTCGAGGGTGACGTTCTCGGTGCGGGTCGGCCCCGGCGACGCGGCCGACGCCTGCCCGGCGCTCGGCGGCGGCTGGTTCTCCCGGCGGCCGATCACGTACGTGCGCCCGCGCAGCGGCGCGTCGCCGCCCGCGAACTCCCCGATGACGCGCAGCACCAGCAGGGTCATCTCGCGGAGCAGGTCAGTGGTCATCTCCGCGCTCGGCACGCTCGCGCGGATGGAGACCGTGCGCGGCCCACTGCGGAGCGGGCCCTCCGCGGAGAACGGGTTGCCGTTGCCGGACTTCGCGCTCGCCGGCGGCCCCGGGTAGGTGATCGTCGCCTTGAGCCCCGCGGCGTTGGCGGCGGCCAGCGGGTCGACCTTCTCGCCGTAGTCGTCGGGTGGCCAGATCGTGCGTACCAGCCGGCTCGGCACGGTCGCGATCACCTCGGCGCCCTGCGCGATCCGGCTCGCCACGGGACCTTCGTTGCCGAACCGCCGGGCGAGCATGGCCCCGAGCGGTGCCGCGGCACCGAGCATGGCGGCGTCGAACATGGTCCGGGCGGTCGGGCCGCCCCGCACGCTCACGTCCGCCGACATCTGATGCATCGCGTCGCCGTCGACGGTCGCGGTGTCCAGCCAGTACCGGACGTCCTGCACGGGCGGCGGGAAGTATCCACCCCCGAGCAACCGAACCCGATCTTCCCGCGCCGCGGCGATGATCGCTGGACCATCGTTGATCACCAGTCGGCCACCGAGCACCTCGACGGTCTCGGCGCCGCTCCGCGGCCCGTTAGAGGCTCCATCCGACATTGATCCACCCCCGCCTAAAACCGGGTCGACCCGCACCTAAGACTGACACGCCCCGCCCAACCCGACCACCGATCGCGCTCGAACAGCCCGACCCGAGCCCAGGCGACCCCACCCCTTCGTAGCGTTATAGGCACGAAGAAGATGTTTGCGGCTTCTGTTGGCGTTTGACCTTTCTGGCGGGTTGCATACGGGTCGGCGAAACCGCCGTCTGTGCTTCCGCGAGGAGCAGAACATCCTGTGGCGAGGTGGACACCACGATGACGGTCGGCGCGCATCAGGATCGGTCGAGCCCAGCCCGCGAACCGCGGCGGCGTCCACTCAGCCGCGGGATCCGCAGGCCGCGGGCGGGGGCGCGAGGGGGACCGCGACGTCGTCGCCCGCGACCGGCCGACCGCCTTGATGAGCGCCTGCGTGAACACGTACACGATGGCTTCGGCTCCGGACCGGCGTCGTGCCGGTCGTCGGGCTCCTCGCCGAGACGACGCAACTCGTATGCGGCGAGGTCAGCCGTTCAGTGCCCGGATCCGAAACCGCCTTCTCGGCGGCGCGACTCACCGTTTCCCAGCCGGCCCAGGTGTCCATGCGCCGCCTCGAGATGTCGAAGGCCAGGTCGTAGACCATGCTCCCCCGTCGCAACCGCGGCGGCGCACGCGAAGCCCGGGACACCGCCGACGAGCTGGGGCCTGAGCTCAGTCAGCTCACGCAGAACTCGTTGCCCTCCGGGTCCTGCATGACGACCGCGAAGTAGTTGTTGTCCGGGTCGTCCATGACCCGGAAGACGGTCGCGCCCGCCGCGCATAGTCGGGCCACCTCGGCCTCGACCGTGGCTCGCCTTTCGGCCAGCGGCTGCGACCGGCCCCCGCTCACATAAAGATCCAGATGCAGGCGGTTCTTGACGGTCTTCGGCTCCGGGACCTGCTGGAACCAGAACTTCGGACCCACCCCCGCCGCGTCGACCAGGCGGTCCGGCGCGTCCGGTAGGCCGGCCAGCTCCTCCTCGGGCACGCCGACGCTGCGGTACCACGCGTGCCAGCTCGCGAAACCCGCCGGTGGCGGTGCCAGGTCGTAGTGCAGCGCCTCGGCCCAGAAAGCGGCCAGCTCGGTCGGGGACGCGCAGTCGACCGTGATCCCCATGCGCACGTCAGCAGACACAGAACTCATTCCCTTCGGGGTCTTGCATGACGATGGCGAAGTGGTCGTATCCCGGATCGTCGAGGACGCGGAAGGTCCGCGCCCCGGCCGCGCGCAGGCGCGCCGACTCGGCCTCCACCCGGGCCCGGCGCTCGGCGAGCGGCAGCCATCGGCCGCCGCTGACCCGTAGGTCGAGATGGAGGCGGTTCTTCACCGCCTTGGGCTCCGGGACCTGCTGGAACCAGACCGGCGGACCGACCCCGGCCGGGTCGAGCAGGCGGTCGGGCGCGTCCGGCTGCCCGGCCAGCTCCGAGTCGGGCACGCCGACGCTCCGATAGAAGGCATGCCAGCTCGCGAAGCCCGCGGGCGGCGGCGCCAGGTCATAGTGCAGCGCCTCCGCCCAGAACTCCGCCAGCGCGGCGGGCTCCGCGCAGTCGATCACGATCTGCATGCTGCTCGTCGTCATGGGTCCATGCTCGACCCCGGGTACGACAGAAACTCAGCCCGTCGGGACCCGCCGGCTCGCCACGTGCTCGACCAGGGCGATCAGCAGGTCCTTGCCCGACTGGCGGTCGCGCGCGTCGCAGAGCAGCACGGGCACGTCCGGGTCCAGGTCGAGCGCGCTGCGGACCGCGGTCGCGCTGTGGCGCTGAATGCCGTCGAAGCAGTTGACGCCCACCACGAACGGCGTGTTGCGCGTCTCGAAGTAGTCGACCGACGGGAAACAGTCCGCCAGCCGCCGCGTGTCGGCCAGCACCACCGCGCCGAGGGCACCGAATGCCAGCTCGTCCCAGAGGAACCAGAAGCGGTCCTGGCCGGGCGTACCGAACAGATAGACCTGCAGGTCTTCGTTGATCGTGATCCGGCCGAAGTCCATCGCGACCGTCGTCGTGCTCTTGCCCTCGACGCCGGAGACGTCGTCCGTCGCCTCGCTCGCCGTGCTGAGCACCTCCTCGGTCTGCAGCGGCCGGATCTCGCTCACCGCGCCGACCAACGTCGTCTTGCCGACCCCGAACCCGCCCGCGATGAGGATCTTGAGCGCGATCGGTATGTGTTGCTCCTCCCCGGGGCCGGGGCGGTCAGAGTGCACGGAGTCCATTGACAACCGCCTGGAGGATGTCGTTATCGGGCAGCGAAGCCGCGGGCTGCGGCTCGTAGGAGACCACGAGCCCGGCGGAGAGCAGGTCGCCGAGCAGGATCCGGACCACGCCGAGGGCAAGGTCGACCCGGGCGGCGAGCTCCGCGACCGCGACCGGGCGTTGCGCGACCTCGATGATCGTGCGGTGCTCGGGTTGCAGCGGCGCCAGGTCGACCCGGTCGAGCGGTGCGGCCACGACGAACGCCACGAGGTCGAAGCCGCTGACCGGTTTCACCCGGCCACCCGTCACCGTGTACGGGCGGACGACCGGGCCGGCGTCCATGTCCAGCCAGTCCGGCTGGCCGTTGCGGGGGGAATCAGCCGCCATCGGCGCTCCCGGGCGGCGGTGTCGGCGGGATCCGGGCCGGGGCGGTCAGGTTCTGGCCGACCCGGGTGACGAGCATGGCCATCTCGTACGCGGCCAGACCGATGTCCGTCTCCGACGTCGCGAGCAGCGCCAGGCACGCACCCTGGCCCGCGGCGGTCACGAACAGGTAGGCCTGCTCCATCTCGACCACCGTCTGCCGCACGGCACCGGCGTCGAAGTGGCGGCTCGCGCCCTTGGCGAGGCTCTGGAAGCCGGCGGCCATCGCGGCCAGGTGCTCGGCGTCGTCGCGTTCCAGCCCGTGGGTCGACCCCATCAGCAGCCCGTCGGCGGAGAGCACGATCGCCTGTTGCGCCCCGGGCACGCGGGCGACTAGGTCTTCGAGCAGCCAGTCGAGGTTGGACTGCGGCCTGGTCGTCTGCGTCACTTACGCGTCCTTTCCGGATGGATCCTTGACCTGCGACGCGCCGTCGGGTGCCGGGTCCGCGGACCGGTCGCCCGCGGCGGGCGGTGCCGGTCGCTCATGCGAGGGTACGGGTGGCGTCGCGGACCCGATCCCCTCCGTCCGGTCGGGAAGTTCACCCGACGCACCGTTCCCGGTTGCCGGCGTGCGCGGCTCGATGGACACCGTGTCCTGCCCGCGTTCGCCGGACGATTCAGCGCCACCGCCGTCGCCGACGGCCGCGCCCTTCCCCGTCTTCTTACCGCCGTCGCGACCCGCACCGTCAGCCGAGCCGTTCCCGGCCGAACCCGCGGCGAGGCCGTCGCCCTCGGGCCCGGGCGTCGTCGGTGACGTGTAGCGGCGGATCCGCAACGCCCTGGTCGCGTCGCTGAGCTTCGGCGCGGCCTTCCCGTCGCGACCCGACTCGTCGATCGGTCGCGACTCGACCGGCGGCGG
>NZ_JBFAIU010000212.1:0-13070 GCF_040654855.1 Asanoa sp. NPDC050611 | reverse complement strand
GCCATGAGCACCACGGGCGACCTGGTCGGCATCGACGCTACGCTCGTGCGGCTCGACGACTCAGGGGTTGCCTTCCGCCTCGGGCCTCGTGCCTTCCGCCTCGGGCCTCGTGCCTTCCGCCTCGGGCCTCGTGCCTTCCGCCTCGGGCCTCGTGCCTTCCGCCTCCGGCCTCGCGCCGCTGTCCCCCCGCCTCGTCCGTCCCGGCGCCGCGACGCGCTCTCGATCCGTTCTTTCCTGCGCTGTCGTCGCCGGCTGCGATCGTGGTTGGGCCTTGCGTCGTTGCCGGCCGTATCCCGCGCGGCGTTCGTCGACCGGGCTTGCCGGGCGTACACGGTGAGGTTGTGGTTTGTGATCTGACTGGGTGGGCGGGTGGATGGGCGCCGGCAGGTTGTCGGTGGCGCGGAATAGTCTTTGGCACGTGACTAAGACAGCCGCCTTTGACGCGGAGACGGAGCTTGGGCGCAAGCGGCGGGCTCGCCGGATGGGGCGCATTCTGGCCGAGACGCATCCGGATGCGCATTGCGAGCTTGATTTTCGCAACCCGCTGGAGCTGGCGGTGGCGACGATCTTGTCCGCGCAGGCGACCGACAAGAAGGTCAACGAGGTCACGCCCAAGGTGTTCGCGCAGTATCCGACGGCGGCTGACTACGCGGCGGCTGACCGGGCCGAGCTCGAGGTCACGCTCAAGCCGACCGGGTTCTTCCGCAACAAGACCGACTCCGTGATGAAGCTGGGTCAGCAGCTCGTGGAGCGGTTCGACGGCGAGGTGCCGGGCAACCTGCCCGACCTGGTGAGCCTGCCGGGCATCGGGCGCAAGACGGCCAACGTCATCCTCGGCAACGCCTTCGGGGTGCCGGGCATCACCGTCGACACGCATTTTCAGCGGCTGGTCGGGCGGTGGCGGTGGACCGCCGAGACCGACCCGGTCAAGATCGAGCACGCGATCGGTGCCATGTTCGACAAGCGTGACTGGACCATGCTGTCGCACCGCGTGATCTTCCACGGGCGGCGGGTCTGTCACGCCCGTAAGCCCGCCTGTGGGGCCTGCACCCTCGCGAAGCTATGCCCCTCCTACGGCACCGGGCCCACCGATCCGGTGCAGGCGGCCAAACTCCTCAAGGGGCCGCGGGCGGCTCAGCTCGCCGAGGCCGTCGGGGTCGACCCCTCCGTCGTCCCACAGCAGGCGTTCGCGGCGGACGTACCGTGAAGCGTTACCTTCCGCTGTTCGTCCTGCTGGTCGCCGGTTTGCTCGCCGGCGTCGGGGTGCGGTCCTGCTCCAACCGGTCCTCGTCCGACGGGGCCACCGGAGAGCCGGTCGGGTCCGCGGCGGCGCCGACGGTCTCGTTCGCCGACTGCCGCACATTGACCCGGCCGCCGAAGGAGTCGTCCGACGCCAAGCCAGCGCCTGCGGCAACCGACATCGCGTTGCCGGCCGCCGAGTTGTCCTGCTTCGGCGGAGGCAACCTCCGGCTCGCCGACGTCCGCGGGCCTGCGGTGATCAATCTTTGGGGCTCCTGGTGTACGCCCTGCCGCGAAGAGCTGCCCGCCGTCAACGCCGTGGCGCAGCGCACCACCGGCCTCGTGCACTTCCTCGGGGTCGACACGCGCGACAAGCGCTCCGACGGCGAGGCGATGGTCAGCGAGTTCGGGCTGACCTACGCGACGGTGTTCGACGACGGCGAGCGGGCCCGCATCGGGCTCAAGCTGGCCGGCATCCCGGCGACCCTGTTCGTCGACTCGGCGGGCAAAGTGGTCTACCTCTACAACGGCGCGCCGCTCGACGAGGCGGGCCTCACCGAGCTGGTCCAGCGGCACCTCGGGGTGGCGGTCCCGGTTGGCTGAGGCGCGACGCGGTTCGGAGCGGGACGGGATCTGGGTCAACGGGGGCGCACCGAAGGACGCGCCGCGGCTGTTCCCCGGGGTTGGCGCCGCCCTGCCCGACGGCGTAGGCGCCCGCCGCCGGCCCGACGACGCCGGCGAGCTGGCGCTGCCCGACTGGTTCGCGCCGCTGCTGACCCGCCTGCACGGGGCGCGGGCCGAGGACTTCACCCGCCTGCCGACCCCGGAACAAGCCGGCCGCGACAGCGCGGTGCTGGTGCTGCTGGGCGAGGAAGAAGATGGTGGCCCGGACATCCTGATGCTGCAGCGGGCAGCAACGCTGCGCAACCACGCCGGCCAGCCGGCCTTCCCGGGCGGCGTGGCCGACCCGGGCGACGTCGACCCGGCGGCGACCGCGCTCCGCGAGGCGGACGAAGAGGTCGGCCTCGACCCACGCAGCGTCACCCTGCTGGCCGAGCTGCCCCGACTGTGGATCCCGGCGACCAACTTCGTGGTGACGCCGGTACTCGCCTGGTGGCACCGCCCCCATCCGGTGTCCGCCCGCGACCCGGGCGAGGTGGCACACGTGGCGCGGCTGCCGGTGGCGGAGCTGGCCGATCCGGCTAACCGTCTACGGCTGCGGCATCCGAGTGGGTGGATCGGGCCTGCCTTCGAGGTGCGGGGGATGTTGGTCTGGGGGTTCACGGCTGGGGTGGTGTCGACGTTGCTCGACATGGCGGGCTGGTCGCGGCCGTGGCCGCAGGACCGGATCGGCGAGCTGCCGCCGACGACCCCGCCGCCCGCGTCGTCAGCGGACGCTGACGAGTCCGTCTGACGGACCGCCGCACCCGTCATGTAGCGGCGGACTTCGGGCTAAAGCAGCCGGCTTCGGCTCGTTCATGGGTTGCGGTTTGCCCGCGTCAACGGATTGGCGGGTGGGCTACTTATGGGTTGCGGTTTGCCCGCGTCGTCGGGTCCGCGTGTTGGCTGGCTCATTGGTTGCGGTTTACCGGCGTCGTCGGGCCCGCGGGTTGGCTCGTTCCTGGGCTGCGGTTCGCCTGCGTCGATCGATCCGCGGTTGGCTCGTTGCGGGTCGAGGTGCTGTCTGGCCGGCGGAGGCGAGGCCAACGGTCCGCGACGCGCTCCTAGGTCGTGGGCGGCGTTCCACCCGCCACCCGCGAGCCATCGCCAGGCGGGCATCGGCCTCGGTGGCTCTTCGCAGTCGGCTCGAACGATTCGACGCCGTTCTGCATCGGCGCAGATCCGACTTATCCGTCCGCAGCCTGGGCGTCCGTGTTCGACCGTCTCGCGGCCCATGAATGGGCACTTGAGTGTCGCGCGGTTGACGCGGGGGTGGCCGGACGCCCGTACCCTGTCAGGGTGTCCGCCGTCGACCTTGTCCTGGTTCTGCTCATGGTCGTGTTTGCGATCAGCGGCTACCGGCAGGGGTTCGTGATCGGTGCCCTGTCGTTCTGCGGGTTCTTCGGCGGTGCCCTGATCGGGCTTCAGGTCGGGCCGCTCGTGGCCCAACAATTCGCTGACGGCGCGCTTCGCGTCGTCATTTCTTTGGTCGCGATCTTCGGGCTCGCGGTGCTCGGGCAGGCGCTCACCGGATGGGTCGGCGCTCACCTCCGGCATGCGATCACCAGCCGGGCGGGCCGCCGGGTCGATGACGCGGGCGGCGCGGTCATCTCGATGCTGGCCGTGCTGATCGTCGCCTGGCTCGTGGCGGTGCCGCTCGGTTCGTCGTCGGTGCCGTGGCTGGCCGCCTCGGTGCGCAACAGCGCACTGCTCGACGGCGTCGACAAGGTGCTCCCGGAGCAGGCGCAGACCTTGTCGGAGTCGTTGCGGGACACCGTCGACACCCGCGGCTTCCCGGACGTGTTCGGCGGCCTGACCGCGACCCGGGCCCGCGAGGTGGCCGCGCCCGATCCGGCCCTCGCCGGCTCCCCGGTCGTGATCAACTCGCGGAAGTCGGTGGTCAAGGTGCTCGGGTCCGCCCAGAGCTGCGGGCGGCGGATCGAGGGCTCAGGATTCGTGTACGCGCCGCAGCGCGTCATGACCAACGCCCACGTGGTGGCCGGCACCGACCGGGTGCAGGTCGAGGTCAACGGCGACCGCGAGAGCGGCCGGGTGGTCGTCTACGACCCGGAACGGGACCTCGCGGTCATCTACGTGCCCGACCTGGACGCCCCGGTGATGCCGTTCGCCCGCAACAACGCCCGCGCCGAGGCCGACGCGATCGTGCTGGGATACCCGCTGGACGGTCCCTACAACGCGCAGTCCGCCCGCATCCGGGACGTCGGCAAGATCACGGGGCCGGACATCTACGAGTCGAGCGAGGTCACCCGGGAGATCTACACGATCCGGGCACTGGTCCGCAGCGGCAACTCCGGGGGCCCCCTCATCACCCCGAACGGCGTGGTCCTGGGCGTCATCTTCGCGGCGGCGGCGGACGACCGGAACACAGGTTTCGCGGTGACGGCCGACGAGGCATCCACGGTGGCCACGGCCGGCGCCGAACGCACCCGCGCCACAGCCACCGGCGAGTGCGTCTAACCGCAGCCCGGAGCCTTCGCGCGCGGAGGTGACGTTGACCCGCCAGCGTCGTGCGAGTCGAGCACCGCGAGCCGGTGTTCACGGATGCCCGGCCGCGCTCGGTCACGGCAGCACTCGCCTGTTCGGGCCGGGGCCAGCCGCCGATTGTATTGACCACGGTGTCGCAGGGTCGGGCGCGCGGCAGTCGGACGGGGTGTGCAGCCGCCGCCCGCAGGTCCGAGCCGACAACCCGGCTTGCGATACTCCGCCGATGGACCAACGGGTGGGTGAGGCTGCGGGGCGGCAGGTCGAATGGGCGCTGCGTGCCGCGACCCCGGCGGATGTCCACGCCGTCGCCGAGTTGCGGGCTGTAGTCATGCGGGCTGACCTCGAGCGGCTCGGCCGGTTCGACGAGCAACGGGTCCGGCAGCGCCTGCGGGACGAATTCGAGCCGCACCACACCAAGATCGTCCTAGCCGACGGTGAGTTCGCCGGATGCGTCGCCATGCGGCCGGACAGCGACGGATGGTGGCTCGAGCACTTCTATCTCGACCCCGGCATCCAGGGCCGCGGCATAGGGTCGGCCGTCCTGGCGACGGTGCTCGACCAAGCTGACCCCGCCCCCGTGAGGCTCAACGTCCTCCAAGGGAGCGCCGCGCAGCGGCTCTATGAGCGGCACGGGTTCGTCGTCGAGGCTCAGGATCCGATCGACGTCTTCATGGTCCGGGCGCGCTAGGTCCGGAACGGCGGTCCGCGGCGGGAGCGTCTCGCCAGCGGGACCGTCGCCGGGTGGCGGGAGAAGAGGATCACGCAGACTACGCCCGCGGCCAGGACGATCATGGCGATCGCTGTCGCTATCCGCCAGCCCAGGGGGTTTGTCTCGTGGGCCGGGGTGGCCGAGCGTTGGGCCGCCGAGCCCGAGGCGCCCGCCGGGCCCTGGGTCGGGTTCTGGGCCAGTGCGCCGCCGCCCGTCACCGAGTCGGTGCCGCGTCCCGGGGCCGGGCCGAAGCCCGCCTTGCCCGGCGACCTGTTGTCGTCGAGCGGGTTGCGGGTCACCGGCGACAGCTGGGTGGTCAGCGCCGCCAGCGGGTCGACCCGGCCGAAGCCGTAGGTGTCGTCGCGGCCCGGGGCGCCCAGGTCGTCGGCCGTCGTGATCAGGCGGTTGACCACCTCGCCCGCCGGCATCGAGGGCCAGCGGGAGCGGACCAGGGCCGCGGCGGCCGAGACCAGGGGAGCCGCGAAGCTCGTGCCGCGGACCCGCCAGAAGCCGCCGGTCTTCGCGCCCACGAGGTCGGTCGCGGGCGCCGTCAGCACCGTCGCGCTGCCCGTGATCGAGCCGTTCCAGAGGACGTCCGTCTCCTTCTCCAGGCCCGCGACGGCGATCACGCCGGGCTCGCGGGCCGGGTACCAGACGTTCGTCGTCGCCTGCGGCAGCACGTTGCCCGTGCAGGCGACCACGACCACGTCGCGGGCGAAGGCGTAGTCGAGGGCCGCGGCCAGGGCCGGGCTGGTGCCCGAGCCGCCCAGGGAGAGGTTGATGACCTTGGCGCCGCTGTCGACGGCCCAGCGGACCGCGCGGGCCACGATCATCGCGTCGTTGTAGCGGTTGTCGGCGTCCAGGACGCGTACCGGCAGGATCTTGGCGTTGGGGGCCAGGCCCATGACGCCGTTGTCGTCGTCCGAGCGGCCCGCGATCAGGCCCGCGACCGTGGTGCCGTGGCCGACCGGGTCCGTGTGGCCGTCGCCGCCCTCCGGCTTGACCAGGTCCTTGCCCGGGAGCACCTGGCCCGCCAGGTCTTCGTGGCTGGCGTCGACGCCCGAGTCGATCACCGCGACCACGACGCCGGCGCCGGTCGAGTAGCGCCAGGCGTTGCTGGCCCGCAACTCCGTGAGCTGCCACTGCTCGTCGCGGACGGAGTCGCTGGGTATCGGGAGGGTCGCGGTCGCCAAAGCCGCTTCGCCGCCGGCAGTCGCGGCGCTGTGGGCAGGGGGTATCGGCAGCGGCGCGACGGACAGGGCCATCACCGCCGTCATGGCGACCAGCGCCGCCCCGCCTAGCCGTGGGACGGCGCTCCGGCGCTGGTGCGTCAGCCTCGTCACCCTCACGGCCTTCTCACCCCGGGAGTTCCTGTGCGTGGAGGTTACCCCGACCTCCCGCCCGTGCGGGACACAGAATGTGCGATCAGTTCGCCATCTTCCGAGGTGGAGCCCGGTTGACCTCGTACGTGTGCGTAGCGTGATCCGTCGATCGCTCACCCGCCCGGGTCAGGGTGCGGGCAGGTGGGCGAGCTGGACCAGGCGCGTGCCCTCCTTCCGGGTGACCAGGCGACCGCGCCCGGCGGGTAGCGGGCCCGGGCGGACGGGGCCGACGAGCGGACCCTCGTCGGGATCGCCCGACATCACCAGGCCGGCCGCCGCCAGCTCGCGGAGGCGCTGGATGATCGGGTCGTAGAGGGACCGGGCGGCGCCGCCGGTGCGCCGGGTCAGCACCAGGTGCAGGCCGATGTCCCGGGCCTGCGGCAGGAACTCCGCCAACGCCCGCAGCGGGTTGAGCGGCGCGGCGGCGACCAGGTCGTAGTCGTCGACCAGCACGAAGAGCTCGGGCCCCGTCCACCACGAGCGCGCACGCAGCTGCTCCGGCGTGACGTCGGGCGGCGGCAGGCGGCGGCGCATGTAGCCGGCCACCGAGTCGATCAGCTCCTCGGTGTCGGTCGCGGCCGTGCCGTAGCCGATCAGGTGGTCGGTCCGCACGGCGCCGAGCAGGCTGCGCCGGTAGTCGACCACGATCACGCGGGCCTCGTCCGGCTCGAAGCGCTGCGTGACGGTGGTGGCCAGGGCGCGCAGGAACGACGACTTGCCGCACTCGGTGTCGCCGAACAGCACGAAGTGCGGGTCCGCCGCGAAGTCGACCGCGACCGGGCCCAGGTCGGACTCCGCGATGCCGATCGGCAGGGTCAGCCCGGTCGTCGCGGTCAGATCGAGCAAGGTGTACGGCACAGCCGCCGGCAGCAGGCGCACGGGCGGCGCTCCCGGCCCCGCCCACGCGGCCGCCACCGCCTTCTCCAGCGGCACGTCCCCGGCCAGCGCCGGCCGCAGGGTGAGCAGCTGCAACCCCTCGCTGGTGATCCCGCGGCCCGGGGAGTCGGCCGGCACGTCGGCGGCCGCCTTGCGGGACACCATCGAGTCACTCGGGTCGCCCAGGCGCAGCTCGAGACGGGCCGCGAACAGATCCCGCGTCGCCGGCCGGAAGTCGAGCCAGCGGGTGGCCGAGGCCAGGACATGCACGCGGTACGCCAGCCCCCGCCCGGCCAGGTCGGCGACCAGCGGCTCGAGGTCGTCGAACTCGCCGCGCAGGGTCGACCAGCCGTCGACGACCAGGAAGACGTGCGGCTGCGCGCCGGCCGAGCCGCGCTCCCGCTCCGCGAGCAGTGTGGTCAGCTCACCGACGGTCCGCCGGACCGCGGCCGCCTCCTGCCGGCCCGCCACCCCGCCGACGTGCGGCAGGTCGCGCAGCGCGGCGAGGCTGCCACCGCCGAAGTCGAGGCAGTAGAACCGCGCCTCGGCCGGGGTGTGCGCCAGCGCAAGGCCGCAGACCAGCGTGCGCAACGCCGTCGACTTGCCGCTGCGCGGCGCACCGACCACGGCGACGTGACCGGCGGCGCCGTCGAGTGCGTACCAGAGCAGGTCCCGGCGCTGGTCGAACGGCCGGTCGACCACCGCGACCGGCACCTGCAGCGCGCCGTGCAGCTCCGGGTTGGCGAACATCAGCCCACGCCCCGGCACGGCGACG
This sequence comes from Asanoa sp. NPDC050611, assembly GCF_040654855.1. Lineage (NCBI taxonomy): Bacteria > Bacillati > Actinomycetota > Actinomycetes > Micromonosporales > Micromonosporaceae > Asanoa > Asanoa sp. NPDC050611. Next base: position 4,924 of record NZ_JBFAIU010000212.1, on the reverse strand, counting down.
GGTGGCCCCAGCACCTCGTCGAACGTCGCCGGCTCGGCCAGCGGCGGCAACCACACCTGATGGGCCGGCGGCCCCTGCCCGGCGATCCGCTCGACCAGCGCGTCGAGCAGGCTCGGCCCGCTCGCGACCGGAGCCGCCACGGCCGGCGCCACCCGATCGGTGGTGAACGGCAGGACCGGCGGACCGGCCCGCCGCGCGGAGCCGGCCCGCGGCACCGGGCCTGACACGTAAGCGACCCGGAACCGGCGCAGCGGCTCCGTGCCCGCCTTGAGGAACGCGTGCCCCGGCGCCCGGGGCAGCTCGTAGGCGTCGGGCACGCCGAGCACGGCCCGCGACTCGAACGGCGAGAACGTACGCAGCCCGATCCGGTAGGACAGGTGCGTGTCGAGCCCGCGCAACCGCCCCTCCTCGAGCCGCTGCGACGCCAGCAGCAGGTGCACGCCGAGCGACCGGCCCAACCGCCCGATCTGGACGAACAGGTCGATGAAGTCGGGCTTGGCGGAAAGCAGCTCGGAGAACTCGTCACAGACGATGAGCAGCGACGGCAGCGGAGCCAGCGGCGCACCGCCCGCCCGGGCCCGCTCGTAGTCGCGCCGGCTCGCGAAGTTGCCCGCCCGGCGCAGCAGCTCCTGGCGGCGTACGAGCTCACCGTTGATCGCATCGACCATGCGGTCGACCAGCGGCAGCTCGTCGGCCAGGTTGGTGATCACCGCGCTGGTGTGCGGCAGCGCGTCGAGCGACGCGAACGTCGCACCGCCCTTGAAGTCGACCAGCACGACGTTGAGCTCGGCGGAGGAGTGCGTCGCCGCGAGACCGAGGACCAGCGTCCGCAGCAGCTCGGACTTGCCGGAACCGGTCGCGCCGACCAGCAGGCCGTGCGGCCCCATGCCGTCGAGCGCCGACTCCTTGAGGTCGAGCTCGACCGGGCTGCCGTCCGTGGCCACCCCGATCGGCACCCGCAACTGGTCACGCTGCGGCCGCGCCGCCCACCCCTCCGCCACCGAGTAGCCGTCGGGCTCCGGCACGCGCAACAGATCGAGCAGGCCGAGGTCGGCCGGCAACACCGCACCGGACCCTCCGGACAGCCGCAGCGGTGCCAGCGCCCGCGCCACCCCCTCGGCGGACGTGACGTCGAGCCCGTCGGCGACGCCGACGACCGCGACCCCGGCGGCCGTCGTGGTCTCCAGAGTGCCGTCAGGGTGACGGGTGAGCACCACCGTCGCCGGATCCAGGACGCGCGGCGGCGTCCCGTCGACCTCGACCACGGTCACCCCGTCGACGACCTCGCCCCCGGTGAGCCGGGTCGCACCCGCGCGGTCGGCGGCATCCAGCACGACGTCCACGTGCGGCCCGTCGAAGTCGAGCAGCCGCTCCACCTCGGCCACCGTGCCGGCCACCAGGCGCACCGGGCCGAGCGCGTCGACCCGCCCGGGATGCCGGGCATGCGGCAGCCACTTGACCCACTCCCACTCGGCCCGCCGCGCCGGCCCGGCCGCGACCGCCACGACCAGGTCGTCGGGTGCGTGGAACACCGCGAGTTGGATCAGCAGCGCGCGGACCAGCGCCGGTGAGCCGCGCACGTGCACCCGCGCGAAGCCGCGCATCGACAACGCCACCGGCAGATCAGGCACGACGGAGTACGCGTCCAGAAAGCGCCGCAGCGCCTCGGCCGTCATCGGCTCCAGGTCCTCGGGTGGCCGGGTCACCGGCGGCACCAGCGGCGTCGCCAACGACTGCGGCCCGAGGCCGACCCGCACCACGGCGAAGTCGCTGTCAGCCGGCCGGCGCTCCCATAGTCGATGGCTCTCGACGGTCGACCACAACCGGGACGGATCGGGATGCCGATAGAACAGCCCGGCCCGCTGCCGCGCCACCGTCGCCCGAGCCTGCCGGCGCAGCAGCGACAAATGCCGCAGATAGTCACGCCGCGCCGCGACCAGCTCGGCCTTGCGCGGCCCGCCGTAGCCCCAGGACGTCGCCAGCATCGCCAGCGAGGAGATGCCGAACATCCCGCCGACCACATAGGCGAACGCACCGCCGCCCCGGCCCATCAGCATCGCCATCGCCACACCGCCGCCGAGCATCGGGAGCAGCAACATCAGCTGTTGCCACCGGCCACCGGCCTGCGCCGGCAGTTCCGGCGGTGGCTCGACGCGCAGCTCACCACCGGGGATCTCGGGCGCGGGCCGGCGCGGCGGCCGGCGTACCACCACCGTCGACATGCGACCTCCCACTGCGTTGCGCGACACGAGCGTCGCTCATGGTAGGGAATCGCGGCCGTGGATGGATGGCCGAAAGGGGGTCATGTGGATAACCCGCCGAGGCGGTAGTTTCGGCAACCTCCCCGGCTCCCGTGACGGAGGTCACATCGATGCACACCGGTCTCGCCCTGGTCACCGTCAACGCGCCCCAGCGGCGGGTCGACATCGCGCTGCCGCCGGACGTACCCCTGGCCGATCTGCTGTCCGAGATCTTGCGCAACGCGGGCGTCGGGCTCGCCGACGACGGCGAGGCCCACGGCGGTTGGGTCCTGCGCCGCCCGGACGGTGCGGCGCTCGACGCTGGTGCGACGCTGCACGACCAGGGTGTACGCGACGGCGACGTGCTGCACCTCGTCCCCGCTCGGCAGGAGTGGCCGGAGGTGGAGTTCGACGACGTCGTCGAGGCGATCGCCGACGGTGCCCGCCGCCGCGGCTCGGCGTGGTCGCAGCGGGAGACGGTGATCGCCGCCCTGGCTGCGGCCGGCGCGGTGCTCGCCGTCGCGCTGGTGATGCTGCTGCGCGCCGGCCCCGACTCGATCGCGGCGATGCTGACGACCCTCGGCGTCGCGGCCAGCCTCACGGTCGCCGGCATCCTCGCGGCGCGGGCCTACAGCCACCGCGCCGCCGGGGTCGCGCTGGGCGCCTACTCGTTGCCCTGTGCCTTCGCGGCCGGCGCCCTGCTCCTCGCGAGCGGCGGCGACCCGGTCGGCCCCGTGCCCGGCCTGCGCTGGCTCGGCGCGCCCGAGCTGCTGCTCGGCTCCGCGGCCCTGGCCCTGCACGGCGTGCTCGGCATCATCGGTGTCGGCGCGGGCCGGCGGATCTTCACGGCGGCGGTGCTGACCGGCCTGCTGGGCGTCGGCACGGCGGCGGTGGGCTTCGGCCTGACCGCGCACGGCGCGGCCGCGGTGCTCCTCGCCGTCCTGGTCTGCGGGGTCGGGCTGCTGCCGCTGCTCGCCATCCGGCTGGCCCGCCTGCCGATCCCGCCGGTGACGCCGGCCGGCGCCGACCCGGACCGGCCCGACCACGCCCGCGTCCAGGCGGCCGTGACCCGCGCCGAGGAGTTGCTCGGCGGGCTGCTGATCGGCCACGCGGTGCTCGCAGCGGTTGCGGCAACCGTGCTCGCGACGACCGGCGGCGCCTGGGGTCGCACCCTGGCCGGGGTGTGCGGCGTGGCGCTGCTGCTTCGCTCCCGGGTGTTCTTCACGGTCCGCCAGCGGGTTCCGCTGCTGGTCGCCGGCGCCGCGGCGCTGGCCGCGGTCGCCCTGGCCGTCGCCGACCGCCCGGACACCACGACCACCGTCCTGGCCGGCGCGCTCGGCCTGGGCGCGGCGGTGCTGTTCACCACGGCCGGCATCGGGTACGCCCGCCGCCCGGCCGGCCCCTACCTCGGCCGCACCGCCGACCTCCTCGACACGGCGCTGCTGGTCGCGGTCATCCCGGTGGCCTGCGCGGTCCTTGGCTTGTTCGCCCAGGCCCGCACGCTCGTCGACTGACTAGTAGGTGCCCGCCGCCTTGGCGTCCTCGGCGCGCTGGTAGGAGGCGAGGATCTCCGCCTCCGCGTCGGCGCGGCCGACCCAGGTCGCGCCTTCGACCGACTTGCCGGGCTCGAGGTCCTTGTAGACCTCGAAGAAGTGCTGGATCTCCAGACGGTCGAACTCGCCGACGTGGTGGATGTCGCGCAGGTGCTCCTGGCGGGGGTCTTCGAACGGAACGCAGAGGACCTTGTCGTCGCCGCCCTTTTCGTCCTTCATCCGGAACATTCCGATGGCGCGGCAGCGGATCAGGCAGCCGGGAAACGTCGGCTCGGTGACCAGGACCAGCGCGTCGAGGGGGTCGCCGTCCTCGCCTAGGGTGTCCTCGATGAAGCCGTAGTCGGCGGGGTACTGCGTCGATGTGAAGAGCGTCCGGTCGAGGCGGATGCGGCCGGTCTTATGGTCGACCTCATACTTGTTGCGATTCCCCTTGGGAATCTCAACGGTGACGTCGAAATCCATTTCACGCTCCTTGCAAACCGCGTTGGCCCCCTGCGAACGCACGGACGCAAGTAGTGTCGCGTAGGCCGGGCGCCGAAGGGAGGAGGGGCGGGTGGGGGAAGACTCACAACCGCGTCCCGCGCGCGGGCAAGCCCGCGTGCCAGGCGTCGCACCGTCGCCCCCGCCAACGGATGCCAACCTACACCCCGGCGGTGCCGCACCCACTCCTTACTCCCCGGTGCCACCGCCGCCCGGACCGTTCCCGCCGGCCGGTCCGGCCCGCGCCGCAGCACCAATATCCCCACCGATCCCACCGGTACGCGGGACCGCGAACCGGCCGCACCACGGCAGCGCCCGGGTCGGCCCGCCGCCGTCCTCCCCGGCACCCCACGGCGCCCCGATCCCGTTAGGACCGCCGAACCCGCCGCGCACCAGCCCATCGACCAGCCCACCACCATGGGGCGGCCCACCCAGCGGCCCGCGAACCGGCCCACCGAGCGGCCCGCGAACCGGCCCGCCCAACGGCCCACCGCTCGGCCCACCCAACGGCCCACCACCCGGCGGCCCGCCGCCGTACGGCCGCACCCCCGACCCCGCCGGCCCACCCCCCCCCCGCCAACGCCCCCCCATACCCCAACGGTTTGGCCCCCACCGCCATCAGGGTCAGGTCGTCGTGTCCGCCCGGTTCGT
>NZ_JBFAIU010000211.1:0-13091 GCF_040654855.1 Asanoa sp. NPDC050611 | reverse complement strand
GGATCAGCCGGAGCAGCAAGGCGGCCCTCGACGAACTCCGGGTGACGCTCTCGGTACGCGTACCCCCGGCTCCTTCTCGACGGTCCTGGCCAGGCCCGGGTCCGCGGCGAGCGTCGTGTCGACGGCCTCCGGGTCGGCGTCGAGGTCGAGCAGGCGCCGGGCCCGGGCGACCGCGGGCGCCAGGTCGCGGACGTCCTCGAGCTTGAGCGTGGCCGCGACGTGCGCGGCGGACCCCTGACCCGGGATCGGCGTCAGCGTGACCTCGCCGGGGCCGTGCGGGAGGGTCAGGACGCGGTGGTACGTGCCGTCCGTGACGTCCTCGATGCCCGGGATCGCGCGCTCGCCGAGGAACTCGAGCAGGGCCGGGGCGTGCAGCGGGGGCCGGTAGGCGAGCCGGAGGTTGACGACGCCGGCCTCCTTCTGCTGGCTCCTGGTGTGGCGCAGGGTCGACGGCGGGCCGCCGTACACCTCCCTGATCGTGTCGTTGAACTGCCGCACGCTGCCGAAACCCGCCGCGAACGCGATCTCCGCGAGGCCGAGGTCGGTCGTCTCGACCAGGATGCGGGCGGTCTGCGCGCGCTGCGCCCGGGCCAGCGCCAGCGGGCCGGCGCCGAGCTCCTCGGTGAGCATCCGGTGCAGGTGGCGCTCGGTATAGCCCAGCCGGGCGGCCAGGCCCGGCACGCCCTCGCGGTCGACGACGCCGTCGCTGATCAGCCGCATCGCGCGGCCGACCGTGTCCGCCCGCACGTCCCACTCCGGCGAGCCCGGCACCGCGTCGGGCCGGCAGCGCTTGCAGGCGCGGAAGCCGGCCTTCTGCGCGGCCGCGGCGGACGGGTAGAAGCGGACGTTCGCCCGTTTCGGCGTGATGGCCGGGCAGGAGGGTTTGCAGTAGATGCCGGTCGATGTGACGGCCGTGTAGAACCAGCCGTCGAACCGCTGGTCACGGCTGTCGACCGCCCGGTAGCACCGCTCGAACTCCAATTCCATGACATCGATCCTGCCTCGCGCGGGGCCGCTTGGCTCGCGGGATTCGGACATCGCCGTCAGCTGAGTGGAGCCTCAGGTTTTTGTCGGTGCGTTGTTGCACACTTGTGGTCATGGCGAAGAAGGCGGCTTGGACAATGGGCATCCTGGGTGCTGGCGTCGCGGCGCTGGCCTGGGCCGCGCGGGACGTGCCGCGGTCGATGGGCGCCCGGCCCGAGGAGCGCCGGGTCTCCTCGTCGCCGCAGTGGCGCGACGGCCGTTTCCACAACCGCGTGGCGGCCCGCACGATGACGCAGCCGGCGGGCTCGATGCTGAGCTCGTTCCTGCGCGACCGCGAGCGGCGCAAGCCACGGCTGCCGATTCCGCTGGTCACGACCGCTGCCGGCACGACGCAGGGCCTGCACATCACGTGGTACGGGCACTCGTCCGCGCTCGTCGAGATCGACGGTGAGCGGGTGCTGTTCGACCCGGTGTGGAGCGAGCGGTGCTCACCCTCGCAGGCGGTCGGCCCGCGCCGGCTGCACGAGCCGCCGGTGGAGATCTACGAGCTACCCCCGCTGTCCGCGATCGTGATCTCGCATGACCACTACGACCACCTGGACCTGCCGACGATCCGCGAGCTGGCCCGCATGTCGACGGCCCCGTTCGTGGTGCCGCTCGGCGTCGGCGCGCACTTCGCGCGCTGGGGCGTGCCGCCGGAGCGGGTGATCGAGCTTGACTGGGACGAGTCGATCACGGTCGCTGGGCTGACCCTGACGGCGACGGAGGCCCGGCACTTCTCGGGGCGCGGCCTCAACCGCGACGAGACGCTGTGGGCGTCGTGGGTGGTCGCGGGCCACGGGCGCAAGGTCTTCTACACGGGCGACTCGGGCTATTTCGACGGCTACGCGGAGATCGGCGCGGCCCACGGCCCGTTCGACGTGACCCTGATGCAGATCGGCGCCTACGGCGACGGTTGGCCCGACATCCACATGACACCGGAAGACGCGGTCCGCGCCCACCGCGCGGTCCGGGGTGGGCTGATGATCCCGCTGCACTGGGGGACGTTCGTGCTGGCGTTCCACGACTGGTCAGAGCCGGCGGACCGGCTATGGTCCGAGGCCAAGGCGGAAGGTGTGACCTTGGCGGTGCCGCGGCCGGGGGAGCGGGTGGACGTGGACGCTCCGCCGCCGGTCGACGGGTGGTGGCAGGCCATCGCCTGAGCGCCGCTGTTTCGCGGCCTGGCGGTCGCGTTGTGTGCTCGTCGGTCTTTTATCCCGCGTTAGCGATCTCGTTTTCGTTCTTTGAAGCGTCTCCGGGGCGCTGCCCCGGACCCTGGCAGCGAGCTGCGGGGACCCGGGGGGAGGGGCGGGTCCCGTTGTCGGTCTTCGCTCAGGGCACCAGGATCTCCGGGCGGTGACAAGGTCGTACGTCCGGTTGGGCGCTCCACCTTGTCACCGCCCGGAGATCTTGGACTTCGGGCTACGTCCGACAACGGGACCCGCCCCTGGGCGCCGGCTTTGTGGATGGGCGGCGCAGCCTGAGATTGTCGCGATCTAGGCTTCCCCCATGGAGCGGTGGCGCGGTTATCAGGCTGCACCCGGCGGATGGGGGCGGTCCGCCGTCACCATCGGGGTTTTCGACGGGGTGCATCGGGGGCATCAGGCGATCATCGGGCACCTGGTGAAGCGGGCCCATGACCTTGGTGTGCGGTCGGTGGTCATGTCGTTCGACCCGCATCCGTCCGAGGTCGTGCGGCCCGGGTCGCATCCGGCGATTCTGACCGAGCCCAACCGCAAGGCCGAGTTGATCGAGGCGCTCGGGGTCGACGTGCTCTGCGTCGTGCCGTTCACCCAGGACTTCTCGCGGCTGTCCGCCGACGAGTTCGTACACGATGCGCTCGTCGAGAGTCTGCACGCCGCGCTCGTCGTGGTGGGGGAGAACTTCCGGTTCGGGCACAAGGCCGCCGGGGACGTTCCGTTGCTCGAGCGGCTCGGGCGGACCTTCGGGTTCGCCGTCGAGGGTGCGCCGCTCGTGTCCGCCGACGACACCGTGTTCAGCTCCACGTACATCCGCAGCTGTATCGACGCCGGTGACGTGCGGGCCGCGGCCGACGCGCTCGGGCGGGACCACCGGCTCGAGGGGATCGTGGTCCGGGGTGACCAGCGAGGGCGGGACATCGGGTTCCCGACCGCCAACCTCAGCGTCCACAAGTACGCCGCCGTCCCGGCCGACGGGATCTACGCCGGGTGGGTCGTGCGGCGGGGCGAGCGGCTGCCCGCGGCCATCTCGATCGGGACAAATCCCACGTTTTCCGGTCGGGAGCGGCGCGTCGAGGCGTATATCCTCGATTTCGACGGTGACATCTACGGCGAGCGCGTGTCGCTCGACTTCGTGGCACGGCTCCGCGACATGCTGAAATTCGACGGGGTCGAGCCGCTGGTGGCGCAGATGGCCGAGGACGTCGCGCAGACCCGCGAGGTGCTGGCCCGGTGACGTCCCGGCGGCCTGTCGATGCCGGGCTGGTAGCCTGGTAACGACGTCGGCTAACCGACGCCCGGCCTCGCGTGCCTGCACGACGCCGCGGGTGCGAGGTTCGTCACCATCACACGAACGCAGGAGATCATGGCGCTCGATCAGGAGCAGAAGAGCAAGATCCGCGCGGAGTACGCGACCGCCGAGGGTGACACCGGTTCGCCGGAGGTCCAGGTGGCCGTGCTGACCAAGCGCATCGCCGACCTCACGGAGCACCTCAAGGTGCACAAGCACGACCACCACAGCCGGCGCGGCCTGCTGCTGCTGGTCGGCCGCCGGCGGCGGCTGCTCAACTACCTGCAGAAGACCGACATCAACCGCTACCGGGCGCTGATCGAGCGCCTCGGCCTGCGGCGGTGACCCGCGCGGGGGAGTGACCAGCCGGTCGCTCCCCCGCTCCACAATTTCAGACAAACCAAAACGGGCCAGCTTGACCGTCGGCGATCGGGAGTTGTCGGCGCACCGGTCCTCGGTAGTGGCCCCCGGGCCAGCCCGTAGACGGGCTCCCCCGGGCGCTTCGATCGAAGACCGGACGTCTGAGCAGCTCCCCCTCGCAAGGGGTCGAGCCGTGCCACGACCGAAGGAGCACAACGCACTCATGACCGAGAACAAACTCGGCGACCAGCACAGCACCGCGGTGATCGACAACGGGTCCTTCGGCACCCGTGAGATCACCTTCACCACGGGCCGTCTCGCCCGCCAGGCCCCCGGTTCCTGCATCGCGCAGCTCGGTGACACCACCGTCCTGTCGACGACCGCGGCCAGCAAGTCGCCGCGGGAGCAGTTCGACTTCTTCCCGCTGACCGTCGACGTCGAGGAGCGGATGTACGCGGCCGGGCGCATCCCGGGCTCGTTCTTCCGCCGCGAGGGCCGGCCCAGCGAGGACGCGATCCTCACCTGCCGCCTGATCGACCGGCCGCTGCGCCCGTCGTTCGTCAAGGGCCTGCGCAACGAGGTCCAGGTCATCGAGACCATCCTGGCGCTCGACCCGGCCCACCCGTACGACGTGGTCGCGATCAACGCCGCCTCGCTGAGCACCAAGCTGTCGGGCCTGCCGTTCTCCGGCCCGATCGGCGCCACCCGCATGGCGCACATCGACGGCCAGTGGGTCGCCTTCCCGACCCACGAGGAGCTGGCCCGGGCCACCTTCGACATGGTGGTCGCCGGTCGCGTCCTGGCCGACGGTGACGTCGCGATCATGATGGTCGAGGCCGAGGCGACCGAGCACACCGTCAAGCTCGTCGCCGACGGCGCCACCGCGCCGACGGAGGAGATCGTCGCCGGCGGTCTCGAGGCCGCCAAGCCGGCCATCCGCGAGCTGTGCCGGGCGCAGAGCGAGATCGCCGAGGTCGCCGCCAAGCCCGTCAGCGAGTTCCCGGTGTTCCTGGACTACCAGGACGACGCCTACGAGGCCGTCGCGGGCGCCGCCCGCACCGACATCGCCGAGGCGCTCAAGATCGCCGGCAAGGCCGAGCGCGAAGAGGCCCTCGACGCGATCAAGGACCGGGTCCACGAGCAGCTCGACGCCCAGTTCGAGGGGCGCGAGAAGGAGCTCTCCGCCGCGGTGCGGTCGGTGACCAAGAGCGAGGTGCGCTCCCGCGTGCTGCGCGACCAGGTCCGCATCGACGGCCGTGGCCCGCGTGACATCCGGCCGCTGACCGCGCAGATCGAGGTGCTGCCCCGGGTGCACGGCTCGGCGCTGTTCGAGCGCGGCGAGACGCAGATCCTCGGCGTCACCACGCTCAACATGCTCCGGATGGAGCAGCAGCTCGACACGCTGTCGCCGGAGAAGCACAAGCGCTACATGCACAACTACAACTTCCCGCCGTACTCGACCGGTGAGACCGGCCGGGTGGGCTCGCCGAAGCGCCGCGAGATCGGTCACGGCGCGCTGGCCGAGCGGGCGCTGATCCCGGTGCTGCCGGGTCGCGAGGAGTTCCCGTACGCGATCCGCCAGGTCTCCGAGGCCCTCGGCTCCAACGGCTCCACCTCGATGGGCTCGGTCTGCGCCTCGACGCTGGCCCTGCTCTCGGCCGGTGTGCCGCTGAAGGCGCCGGTCGCCGGCATCGCGATGGGTCTCATCTCCGACGAGGTCGACGGCAAGACGCAGTACGTCACGCTGACCGACATCCTCGGTGCCGAGGACGCGTACGGCGACATGGACTTCAAGGTCGCCGGCACGCCGGAGTTCGTCACCGCGCTGCAGCTCGACACCAAGCTCGACGGCATCCCGTCGGACGTGCTGGCCAACGCGCTGCAGCAGGCGCACGAGGCGCGCACGACGATCCTCGGTGTCATGCACGCCGCGATCGAGGCCCCGGCCTCGATGTCCGACTACGCGCCGCGGGTGACCACCGTGAAGATCCCGGTCGACAAGATCGGCATGGTGATCGGCCCCAAGGGTCAGACGATCAACGCGATCCAGGACGAGACCGGCGCCGAGATCTCCATCGAGGACGACGGCACGATCTACGTCGGCGCGACCAACGGCCCCTCGGCCGAGGCCGCCGTCGAGCGGATCAACGGGATCGCCAACCCGACGCTGCCGAAGGTCGGCGACAAGTTCCTCGGCACCGTGGTGAAGACGGCCGCGTTCGGCGCGTTCGTCTCGCTGCTGCCGGGCCGCGACGGCCTGCTGCACATCTCCAAGGTGGGCAACGGCAAGCGGGTCGAGAAGGTCGAGGACTTCCTCAACGTCGGCGACAAGGTCGAGGTCCAGATCGCGGACATCGACCAGCGCGGCAAGATCTACCTCGACAAGGTGCGGGCCGAGGGCGAGGAAGCCCCCGAGGAGGGTGCTTCCGAGCGTCCGCCGGCCCGGTCCGGCGACCGTGGCCCGCGCGACCGGGGTGACCGCGACCGCGGCGACCGCGGCCCGAGCCGTGGCGACGGTGGCGAGGGTGGCGGCGAGGGCGGCGGCGAGCCCCGGCGGCGCCGCAACCGGCACAGCTGACATGACGACGCGTGAACGGGCCGGCGCGCAAGCGTCGGCCCGGGCCGTCACCCGTACCCTCACCACCGATCCGCTCGGTGGCACGATCCGGCGCACGGTGCTCCCGTCCGGCCTGCGGATCCTGACCGAGGCCGTGCCGGCGATGCGCAGCGTGTCGTTCGGCGTGTGGGTGGCGATCGGCTCCCGCGACGAGACGCCGGCGCAGTCCGGCTGCTCGCACTTCCTCGAGCACCTGCTCTTCAAGGGCACCAAGAAGCGCAGCGCGCTGGACATCTCGGCGCAGATCGAGGCGGTCGGCGGCGAGACCAACGCGTTCACCACGAAGGAATACACCTGCTACTACGCGCGGGTGCTGGACGCCGACCTGCCGCTGGCGGTCGACGTCATGTGCGACCTGATCGCCGACTCGGTGCTGAACCCGGCCGACGTCGAGACCGAGCGCGGCGTGATCCTCGAAGAGATCGCGATGCACGAGGACGAGCCGGGCGACGAGGTGCACGACGTCTTCGCGTCCGCGGTCTACGGCAAGCACCCGCTCGGCCGGCTGATCTCGGGCACCGAGGAGACGATCTCCCCGATGACCCGGCGGCAGATCGAGACGTTCTACCGCCGCAACTACGTGGCACCGTCGATCGTGATCGCGGCGGCCGGCAACCTCGACCACAACGCGGTCGTCCGCCGGGTCCGGGCCGCGCTGGCCGGCACCCCGCTCGACATCCCGGCGGCGACGCCGCGCGGGCGCCGCCTGTCGACCCCGCCGGTGCGGCTGCGCAGCGGTCAGGTCGTGGTGTCCAACAAGGACAGCGAGCAGGCGCACGTGGTGCTCGGCGGCGCCGGCATCGCCCGGCTCGACCAGCGCCGGTTCGCGCTGAGCGTGCTCAACAACGTGCTCGGCGGCGGCATGTCGAGCCGGCTGTTCCAGGAGATCCGGGAGCAGCGGGGGCTGGCCTACTCGGTCTACTCGTACGCCAGCCAGTTCGCCGACAGCGGTCTGTTCGCGGTGTACGCGGGCTGCGCGCCCGGCAAGGTCGAAGAGGTGCTCGACCTGACCCGCGCGTCGCTGGCGACCGTGGCCCGCGACGGCGTGACCGCGACCGAGGTGGCCCGGGGCAAGGGGATGGCCAAGGGCTCCTACGTGCTCGGCCTCGAGGACACCGGCTCGCGGATGAGCCGGCTGGCCAAGGGCGAGTTCCTCTACGACGACCCGCTGACCGTCGACGAGCTGCTGGCCAAGGTCGACGCGGTGACGGTCGACGAGGTCAACGCGCTCGCGGCGGAGCTGTGCGGGCAGGAGATGTCCCTCGCGGTCATCGGCCCCTTCGAGGACGGGGACGTCCGCTTCTCATAGGGTTACTCCCGTGAGTGACGACGTGCGCGAGCCGATCCGGGTCGGTGTGCTGGGTGCCCGTGGGCGGATGGGCATCGAGGTCTGCAAGGCGGTCGACGCGGCCGACGACATGGAGCTGGTCGCCATGATCGACCAGGGCGACGGGCTGTTCAGCGCGTCCGACGCCAACGCCGAGGTGATCGTCGACTTCACCACGCCCGACGTCGTGATGGACAACCTGCACTGGTGCGTCGACCAGGGCATCAGCGCCGTCGTCGGCACGACCGGGTTCACCGAGCAGCGGCTCGACCGGATCCGCGGCTGGCTGTCGCACAAGCCGGGCGTCGGCGTGCTGGTCGCCCCCAACTTCGGCATCGGCGCCGTGCTGATGATGCAGTTCGCGGCGAAGGCCGCCCGGCACTTCGAGTCGGTCGAGATCGTCGAGCTGCACCACCCGCGCAAGCTGGACGCCCCGAGCGGCACCGCCACCCACACGGCCCGGCTGATCGCCGCGGCCCGCGCCGAGGCCGGGCTGGGCCCGGTCCCCGACGCGACCAAGGACGAGGTCGACGGCGCCCGCGGTGCCGACATCGACGGCGTGCGGGTGCACGCGGTCCGGTCGGCCGGCCTGGTCGCGCACCAGGAGGTGCTGTTCGGCACGGTCGGCGAGACGCTGACCATCCGGCACGACTCGCTGGACCGCGCGTCGTTCATGCCGGGGGTGCTGCTCGCCGTCCGCGCGATCCGCGACCGGCCGGGCCTGACGGTCGGCCTGGACCCACTGCTGGGCTGAGCGACCCGCTGTTGGGCTGAGCGACCCGCTGCTGGGCCAGGCGACCCGCTGGGCTAGGCGCCGCGCCGCGGGATGGCCAGGCGCAGGTTGTCGGGCAGGCCGGTGACCGTGGCCGAGCCGTCCGTGCCCACCGTGACGTCGACCGACGCGGCGCCGATCCGCAGGCCCCTGGCCGCCACCGCGCCGAGCGGCGCGTCCTGCAGCGGCGCCAGCGCCACCGTGCCGGCGGGCACGTCCGGGCGCAGGCCGAGGGCCGCGTGCAGCACCGTGACACCGGCGGCGGCCGCCCACGCCTGCGGCCGGCACGCCGCGGGGTAGGGGACCGGCCGGCCGAAGGTCGCCCGGTCGTCGCCGCCGAACAGCTCCGGAAGCTGGTAGTCGAACGACTCCGCCGCCGCCAACAGACCCGACGCCAGCGTGGCGGCGGCCGCCGGATGCCCGGCCCGGGCCAGCCGGTCCACCACGATCGCGGTGTCGTGCGCCCAGACCGAGCCGCAGTGGTACGACAGCGGGCTGAACGCGGCGTCGTGGGTCGACATCGTCCGCAGCCCGAAGCCGCCGGCCAGAGCGTCCGACGCGAGCAGGTCGGCCACCTGGTCCGACTCCTTCGCCGTCAGCAGGCCCGTACCCAGCAGATGCCCGATGTTGCTCGTCAGCGCGTCGACGGGCTGCTTGTCGCGGTCGAGAGCCAGAGCCGGATAGCCCCCGTCGACCCAGAACCTGTCGCGGAACCGGGCCGCCATGGCCTCGGCGTACTCCCGCCAGCGCGCACCGCCGGGCCGGTCGAACGCGTCGAGCAGGGCGGCGCCGTGCAGGGCGGCCTCGTACGCGTACCCCTGCACCTCGACCAGCGCGATCGGCGCCGTGGCGATCTCGCCGGTGCGGAACCGGATCGAGTCGCCGGAGTCCTTCCACCCCTGGTTGGCCAGCCCGCGCCCGGTCTCGTCGATGTACTCGAGGAAGCCGTCACCGTCGGCGTCGCCGTAGTCACCGAGCCAGCGCAGGGCCGCCTCCAACGACGGGAGCAGGCCCTCGACCGCCGACGGCGACATGCCCCAGCGCCAGGCGTCGTGCAGCAGCGAGATCCACAGCAGCGTCGAGTCGACCGACCCGAAGTAGGCGGCCGGCAGCGACGCTTCGGTGTCGGCGCGGCGGAGCTCGTGGAGGATCTTGCCGGGCGCCTCACCGGTCTGCCGGTCGACCGTGGTGCCCTGGTGCGCGGCCAGCACCCGCAGCGTGCCCTCGGCGATGTCGGTGCCCAGCGGCAGCAGCATCCGCGCGGCCCAGAGGCTGTCCCGGCCGAAGAGCGTGAGGTACCACGGCACGCCGGCGCCGAGGAAGGTGTCGCCGTCGCCCGCGGACAGCCGCAGCCGCAGGGACTCCAGGTCGTCGAGCGAGCGTGCGGCCAGTCGCTCGATCCGGCGGTCGTCGGCGGTCACGGTCGGGCGGGACCACTCGACGGCCGACGCCGGCTCGCGCACGAGCGCCACGGGGTCGGCGACCCGCAGCCGCCACGACACCGTGACCGAGGACCGCGGCGGAACCGTCAGCGACCAGCGCAGCGTGTCGTCGTCGGCGGTCGCGCCGTCGGCGGTCACCGTGACCGACACGTCGCCGGCCGACCAGCGCAGCCCCGACCGCGTGGCGCGGTTCGACACCGCGCGGCCGGACTTGACCGGCGAGATCGGCGCGAGGTCCGCGTCGAGCGCCAGGGTCAGGTCGGTCGAGATCGGCGAGGCGGCCGTCGACGTGACGGTGACGGTCTCGTCCAGACCGGACGGCACGAGCCGGCGTTCGCGGGTGACCCGCACGGTCGGGTCGGGTCCGGGGTCGCCGAGCCAGCGGGCCAACCCGACGAAAGCGGTCGCACCCGGACCAAGCGGGGAAGTCGCCACCGACTCAACGGATCGCCCGTCGAGCAACAGTTCGGCGCGGCTGAGCACGCGGACGTCGGCATGGAACATCCCCTGCACCCCGACCGCCCGGATCTGGCCGGACGGTTCGCACAGGACGCTGGCCGGCGCCCGCACCGTCGAGACCAGATCGTGGAGCAGCGGCTGAAGGTTGCGGTCTGGCACGAATTTCTCCCTGGAACGACGGCGCCATCTTGACAGAGCCGGGATGGCGGCGGCAGAGTGCGAAACAACCCTGCAACTTGAACGATCCAATCATGCACTTTCGACTTTGAACGTTCAAGACCGTGGAAGGTTCGAATGCCAGATAAGGTCACCATTGCCACCGTGGCGGCGCACGCCCAGGTTTCGCGGCAGACGGTGTCCAATGTGCTCAACAGCCCGCACATCGTGCGGGAGGAGACGCGCCGCCGGGTCGAGGAGGCGATCGCCGCCCTCGGCTACCGGGCCAACCAGGCCGCGCGGCAGATGCGCACGGGGCGTTCCCAACTGCTCGCTGTGCGCATCGAACCGACCCGCGACGGCATCAACGGCTCGGTGCTCGACCGGTTCCTGCACGGTCTGACGTTCGCGGCCGCCGCCGCCGGCTACCGGGTGATGCTCTACACGGCCGACGACGACGGCGACGAGATCAAGACCTTCGACGACCTGCTCGCGTCCTACGACCTCGACGGGTTCGTGCTGACCGGCACGGACCACGGCGACGTGCGGACACTCTGGCTGGCCGAGCGCGACGTGCCGTTCGTGACGTTCGGCCGCCCGTGGGACGCGCCGGAGCGGCACTCCTGGGTCGACGTCGACAACGCCGACGGCACCGCCCAGGCCACCCGGCGGCTCATCGACACCGGCCACCGGCGGATCGCGTTCATCGGCTGGCCCGCCGGGTCGGGCGTCGGCGACGACCGGCGCGACGGCTGGCAGCGCACGATGAAGGCGCACGACCTGGACCCGACCGGCCTCGACCGCGGCACCGCCGACAGCATCCCCAACGGCGCCGAGTGCGCCCGCGACCTGCTCACCATGCCGGACGCGCCGACCGCGTTCGTCTGCGCGAGCGACTCGCTGGCACTCGGCGCGCTGCAGGCCGCCGGCGGCCGCACGGCGGTGACCGGCTTCGACGACACCCCGGTCGCCCAGGCGGTCGGCCTGACCAGCGTCAGCCAGCCGCTGCCGGACGCCGCCGCCCGCTGCATCGACCTGCTCATCCATCACCTCGACGGCGCGCCGACCGGCACCCACCAGGTGCTGCTCCAACCGTCGCTCGTAGTGCGCACAACCGCGTAAATCCCCTTTCAACCCCCCCTCTGGAGTACGACATGAGACAAGCAAGGTTCCGCGGCGCGGCCGTGGCGGTCATCGCCGCCGGCACGCTCCTCGCCTCCGCTGCCTGTGGCGACAGCTTCGACGACGGCGGCGCACCCGCGCAGCAGACGTCGGGCCCCGCCGCCCTGCAGATCCTCATCGGCTCCTCCGGCGACGCGGAGACCAAGGCGGTCCAGGACGCGGCCTCGGCCTGGGCGAGCAAGAGCGGCAACACCGCCACGGTCACCCCCGCCCAGGACCTGACCCAGCAGCTCGGCCAGGCGCTGGCCGGCGACAACCCGCCGGACGTCTTCTACGTCGACGCGGGCCGGTTCGCCGACTACGCCAGCGTCGGGGCGCTCGAGCCCTACGGCGACAAGGTCGACAACCCGAACGACTTCTACCAGAGCCTCAAGGACACCTTCACGTTCGACGGCAAGTTCTACTGCGCGCCGAAGGACTTCTCGACGCTGGCGCTGGAGATCAACACCGACCTGTGGACCAAGGCCGGGCTGACCGACGCCGACATCCCGACGACCTGGGACCAGCTGACCGCCGCCGCGCAGAAGCTCAAGGCCAAGGGCACCATGCCGTTGGCGATCGCGGACACCCGTGACCGGGTCGGCGCGTTCATGGTGCAGTCCGGTGGCTGGATCGTCAGCAAGGACGGCAAGCAGGCGACGGCCGACAGCGCCGAGAACGTCGCCGCCCTGACCTACGTACAGTCGCTGCTCAAGGGTGGTCTTGCGGCGTATCCGAAGGCGCTCGACGCCGGCTGGGGCGGCGAGGCGTTCGGCAAGGGCAAGGCCGCCATGACGATCGAGGGCAACTGGATCAAGGGCGCGATGACGAACGACTTCCCGAAGATCAAGTACACGGTGCACGAGCTGCCGGCCGGCCCGAAGGGCAAGGGCACGCTCTCGTTCACCAACTGCTGGGGTATCGCCGCCAAGAGCAAGTTCAAGGACCAGGCCATCGACTTCGTCAAGGCGATGACCACGGTCGACCAGCAGATGACCTTCGCCAAGGCGTTCGGCGTGATGCCGTCCCGGCAGTCGGCCCGTGACCAGTACACGGCCGCCTTCCCGGCGGACAAGGCGTTCATCGACGGCGCCGAGTACGCGCAGGGCCCGGTCAACGCCCCGAAGATGGACAGCGTCCTGGCCGACTTCGACGCCTCGCTGAACACGCTGGCCAAGGCCGACCCGAAGCAGCTGCTGGGCACCCTGCAGAAGAACACCCAGGCGAACCTGGGCGGCTGAGCACCATGTCGAGCGTTACGACCGCCGCCGCGGACCGGAATGA
>NZ_JBFAIU010000210.1:0-13102 GCF_040654855.1 Asanoa sp. NPDC050611 | reverse complement strand
GACACCCTAGACCCGTTGAGCCCGGAGGACGAGGCGCTGCTCGCCGACGCAGTCGGGCTCGCCCTGCTGGTCGTGCTCGACACGCTGAACCCGGCGGAGCGGCTGGCCTTCGTGCTGCACGACATGTTCGCCGTCGCGTTCGACGAGATCGCGCTGATCGTCGACCGCTCGCCGGCGGCGACCCGCCAGCTCGCCAGCCGGGCCCGCCGCCGGGTGCAGGACGCGACGCCGGCGCCGGACGTCGACCTGACCCGGCAGCGCGCGGTGGTCGACGCCTTCTTCGCCGCGTCGCGCGCCGGCGACTTCGACGCGCTCGTCGCGGTGCTCGACCCGGACGTCGTGCTGCGCGCCGACGGCGGCACCGCGCGGTCCGCGTTCTCGACGATCATCCGTGGCGGCGTCGCGGTCGCCGGCCAGGCTCAGCTCGCCAGGCAGCTCGCGGCGTTCGTCAAGCCGGCGCTGATCAACGGCACGCCGGGCGCGGTCGTCGCGCCGCGCGGCGAGGTGGTCGCGATCATGTCGTTCATCGTCCGCGGGGGCCGGATCGCCGAGATGCACGTCCTCGGCGACCCGCACCGCCTGCGCGGGCTCGACCTCGCCGCCTGGCTCGACTAGAAAGTTCCTCGTGGAGCTGATCGCGTCCGGACGGGACTGTGACGTGTACGCGCTGGGCGCCGACCGGGTGCTGCGGCGCTCCCGGTTCGGCCGCGACGCGACGCCCGAGGCCGACCTGATGACGCACCTCGCGGCCGCCGGCTACCCGGTGCCGCTCGTCTTCGACGCCGACGGCCCCGACCTCGTGATGGAGCGCCTGGCGGGGCAGACCCTGCTCGCGGCCGCGACCGCCGGCACGGCCGACTCCGCCGGGACCGCGAAGGTCCTCGCCGACCTGCACGAGCGCCTGCACGCGTTGCCGCCCAGGCTCGGCAAGGAGCCCGGGGACCGGATCATCCACCTCGACCTGCACCCCGACAACGTGATGCTCACCGACCGCGGCCCGGTGCTGTTCGACTGGGCGAACGCGACCGAGGGCCCACCGGACCGCGACGTGGCGATGACCCTGCTGATCATGGCCCAGGTGACGTTCTGGACCACGGAACCGCAGCTGGCGGCCATCGCCACGGCCGGTTTCGCGGCGCTCTGCGCGGCGCTGCCGACCCCGTCGGCGGCCGAGCTGGCCTGGGTGGTGGCCCAGCGCCGCGCGAACCCGACGATGAGCCCGACCGAGTTGGCCCAGCTGGACCGGGCCGCGGCCCTGGTGCCGTCGGCCTGACCCCTCAGCGTGCGCCGCGGTCGGAGCGGACCACGCCAGATACGTTGACTAGCGCCAGCCGTAGTCGTTGCGCAGCTTGGCCGCGATGCGGTCGAAGCGGCCCCGGTCCAGGACCGACCCCTCGCGCCGGATGCCGCGCTCGTCCACGGTCAGCACCCGGTCGAGCCGCACCCAGCTCGGGCGCGAGTCACGGTCCCAGGAGCCGGCGCCGAGGGCGAGCCAGCCGTGCTGCCCGTCGCGCCGGTCGTTGCTGGTCAGCATCAGGCCGAGCATCGTGCGGCCGCGCCGCCCGACGACGACGACCGGCCGGTCCTTGCCCTGGCGGGGGTCCTCCTCGTAGGGCACCCAGGTCCAGACGACCTCACCCGGGTCGGCGCGCCCGTCCAGCTGGGGCGAGTACTCGAGCATGCGATCCGACCGCCGCCGCAGGGGAGCCGGCATCCGCCGCTGCTGCCGGACGGAACCGGTGGGCACCACCCGCGTCGGAGCGGGGCGCCCGAGCATGCGGGCCGCGACGTCGCGCCAAGGTTTCACGTTCGGAGACTTTAGACCGCCGAGAGCAGGACGTCGCGCAGCGCTGCGGCGGCGTGGGTCAGGGCGACGCCGCGGCGTTGGGCGATCGCGATCGTCCGGCGCAGGCCCGGCGGTGCGAGCGGCACCGCGCGCAGGCCCGGCCGGTTGGCCAGCACCATCTCCGGCACGACGGCCAGGCCCAGCCCGGCCTCGACGAACTCCAGGACCGCGTCCAGCTCACCGCCCTCGACCGCGAACGTCGGCTCGAAGCCCGCCCGCCGGCAGGCCGCGAGCGCGTCGTCGCGCAGGGTGTAGCCCGGCCGGAACATCACCAGCGGCCGGTCGCGCAGGTCCTCGACGCGCATCGGGTCGGGCAGCGGCGTGCCGGCCGCCGCGGCCACGACCAGGGCCTCCTCGAGGATCGGCGCGGCCTCCAGCGCCGGGTCGATGCCGGTGGGCGGCAGCACCACGAGGGCCAGGTCGAGCTCGCCGTGCGAGAGCGCGGAGACCAGCTCCTGCGAGCCGCCCTCGGCCACCCGCAGCTCGATCTCGGGGTGGTCGGCGTGGAACCGGCGCAGCACCCGCGGCGCGAGCGACGTGCAGAGGCTCGGCGTCGCGCCGAGCCGGACCCGCCCGCGGGTGAGCCCGACCAGGTTGCGGACCTCGCGGTGGGCGGTCTCGGCGTCGGCGAGGATCCGCTGCGCCAGCGGCAGCAGCGTCTCGCCGGCCGGCGTCAGCTCCACCTCGGACGGCAGCCGGGTGAACAGTGGGGCGCCGAGCTCGGCCTCGAGGCTGTGAATCTGCTTACTGAGTGAGGGCTGGGCCACACCGACCGCAACGGCCGCCTGGGTGAAATGTCGTAGTTCTGCGACCGCCACGAACGATCGCAGCTGTTCCAGCCGCATTCCGATAGCTTAGCGCTATCGACACCCCTATCGCCATGCATTGGACGCATCATCCGAGGTCGCCCTAGCGTCAAATCCATGGTGGTTTCGGGTACGCGCGAACGCGCGGCCGCGGCGACGCCCTCCACAGGAGCGCCGGGGCGGAAGGCGGTCTACCGCTCGACGGTAGGCGCCAAGGGAGTCATGGCCGTCAGCGGCCTGCTGCTCCTGCTCTTCCTCGTCGCGCACATGGCCGGCAACCTCAAGATCTTCTTCGGCGCCGAATCCTTCGACCACTACGCGCACTGGCTGCGCGACATCGGCGCACCCGTCCTGCCGCACACCTGGTACCTGTGGATCCAGCGGTTCGTGCTGACCGCCGCGGTGGTCGGCCACGCCTGGGCCGCGACCGTCCTCGCGCTGCGGGCCAAGCGGGCCCGCCCCGTCCGCTACGCGCACCGGCCCAAGGTCCAGGGCAGCTACGCGGCCCGCACCATGCGCTGGGGCGGCGTGATCATCCTGCTCTTCATCGTCTGGCACCTGCTGGACCTGACCGTCGGGACGGTCAACCCCGTCGGCAACCCGGCGACCCCGTACGCGAACGTCGTCGCCGACTTCGCGCCCAGCCGGTGGCCGGTGACCCTGTTCTACGCGCTGGCCATCGTCGCGATCGGCTTCCACGTGCGGCACGGGCTGTTCAGCGCGCTGCGCACGCTCGGCCAGCGCACCGCCAAGGGCGAACGGCGAGCCCGCCTGGCGGCCCTCGGCTTCGCGATCCTCCTCTGCGCCGGCTTCCTCGTCGTGCCGTTCGCAGTGCTCGTCGGATTGGTGGGATGACCCGCAATGACAACTTCACCGGGTGAGTACGTCCTCGGCGAACCGATCGCCGACACGCGCGCGCCGGACGGCCCGCTCGCGGAGCGCTGGACCAAGCGGCGCTCCACCGGGCGCCTGGTCAACCCGGCCAACCGGCGCCGGCTCGACGTGATCGTGGTCGGCAGCGGCCTGGCCGGCGGCTCGGCGGCCGCGACGCTCGGCGAGCTGGGCTACCGGGTGCGCTGCTACTGCTACCAGGACAGCCCGCGGCGGGCGCACTCGATCGCCGCGCAGGGCGGCATCAACGCGGCCAAGAACTACCGCAACGACGGCGACTCCGTCGAGCGGCTGTTCCACGACACCATCAAGGGCGGCGACTTCCGCTCCCGCGAGTCCAACGTCTACCGGCTGGCCGAGGTCTCCGTCGAGATCATCGACCAGTGCGTGGCGCAGGGCGTGCCGTTCGCCCGGGAGTACGGCGGCCTGCTCGACACCCGCTCGTTCGGCGGTGCCCAGGTGTCCCGCACGTTCTACGCCCGCGGCCAGACGGGCCAGCAGCTCCTGCTGGGCGCGTACCAGGCGCTGGAGCGTCAGGTGAACGCCGGCACCGTCACCATGCACACGCGGCACGAGATGCTCGACCTGATCGTGGTCGACGGCCGCGCCCGCGGCATCGTGGTGCGCGACCTGGAGACCGGCGCCGTCACCGTCGACCTGGCCGACGCGGTGGTGCTGGCCAGCGGCGGCTACGGCAACGTGTTCCACCTGTCGACCAACGCCAAGGGCTGCAACGTCACCGCGAGCTGGCGGGCGCACCGGCGCGGCGCGCTGTTCGCCAACCCGGCGTTCACCCAGATCCACCCGACCTGCATCCCGGTCTCCGGCGACCACCAGTCGAAGCTGACGCTGATGAGCGAGTCGCTGCGCAACGACGGCCGGGTGTGGGTGCCGTCTTCGGCGGGTGACACGCGGGCGCCGGCGGACATCCCCGAGGACGAGCGGGACTACTTCCTGGAGCGGCGCTACCCGGCGTACGGGAACCTCGTGCCGCGCGACATCGCGTCCCGGGCGACGAAGGCGGTCTGCGACGACGGGCGGGGCGTCGGGCCGGGTGGGCGCGGGGTCTATCTGGACTTCGCCGACGCCCTTTCGCGTCTGGGTCGCGCCACCGTGGAGGCCCGCTACGGCAACCTCTTCGAGATGTACGAGCGGATCACCGGCGACGACCCGTACCAGACGCCGATGCGCATCTATCCCGCCGTGCACTACACGATGGGCGGCCTGTGGGTCGACTACGACCTGCGGTCGACGATCCCGGGCCTGTTCGTCATCGGTGAGGCCAACTTCTCCGACCACGGCGCCAACCGGCTCGGCGCGTCCGCGCTGATGCAGGGCCTGGCCGACGGCTACTTCGTGCTGCCGAACACGATCGGCGCGTACCTCGCCGACGGCCCCTTCCCGAAGCTCACCCCGAAGCACCCGGACGTGGTCGAGGCCCGCACCGCGGTCACCGACCAGGTGCAGCGGCTCCTCACGACCGACGGCGACCGCTCGGTGGACTCGTTCCACCGCGAGCTGGGCCGGATCATGTGGGAGTACTGCGGCATGGAGCGCACCGACGAGGGCCTGCGCAAGGCGATCGAGCTGATCCGCTCGCTGCGCGAGGAGTTCTGGGCCCGGGTCAAGGTGCCGGGGACCGGCGCGGAGCTCAACCAGTCGCTGGAGCGGGCCGGCCGGGTCGCGGACTTCTTCGAGCTGGCCGAGCTGATGTGCGTGGACGCCCTGCACCGCACGGAGTCCTGCGGCGGCCACTTCCGGGCCGAGTCGCAGACCCCGGACGGCGAGGCGCTCCGCGACGACGAGCACTTCTCCTACGTGGCCGCGTGGGAGTTCGCCTCTCCCCCGGTGCTGCACAAGGAAGACCTCGTCTTCGAGTACGAGACACCCAGCCAGCGGAGCTACTCGTGAAACTGACCCTGCGCATCTGGCGCCAGAAGGACCGCGACGCCCGCGGCAAGATGGTCGCGTACGACGTCGACGGTCTGTCCGCGGACATGTCGTTCCTCGAGGTGCTCGACGTGCTCAACGAGCAGCTGACGACGGCCGGCGAGGAGCCGGTGGCCTTCGACCACGACTGCCGCGAGGGCATCTGCGGCGCCTGCGGCATGGTCATCAACGGCGTCGCGCACGGCCCGCAGAAGCTGACCACGGCCTGCCAGCTCCACATGCGGCACTTCAACGACGGCGACACGATCGACGTCGAGCCGTGGCGGGCGCGGGCCTTCCCGGTGGTCAAGGACCTCGTCGTCGACCGGCGCGCGTTCGACAAGATCATCCAGGCGGGCGGCTACATCTCGGCGCCGACCGGCAGCGCGCCGGACGCGCACGCGACCCCGGTGCCGAAGGTCGACGCGGACGCCGCGTTCGAGGCGGCCGCCTGCATCGGCTGCGGCGCCTGCGTGGCGGCCTGCCCCAACGGCTCGGCGATGCTGTTCACGGCCGCGAAGGTCGCGCACCTCGGCCTCCTGCCGCAGGGCCAGCCGGAGCGCCCGGGCCGGGCGCAGTCGATGCTGGCCGCGCACGACGAGGCGGGCTTCGGCGGCTGCACGAACACCGGCGAGTGCACGGCGGTCTGCCCGAAGGGCATCCCGCTGACGGTGATCGGCTCGCTGAACCACGACGTCCTAGGCGCCGCCGTCCGCGGCCGCTAGGAGCCGGGCCTTGGTGGCGTCGTCCGCGAACGACGCCGTCACCGAGGCGCGGGCCAGCTCTTTCAGCTCGGCCTCGGTCCAGTCGAACGCCGCGTACTCGTCCCGCAGGGTGGTGTGCACCATCTCCGGGATGTCGGTGTTGACGGTGACCGTCAGGCCGGCGGCGCGCAGCTGGGGCAGCGGATGCTCCGCGAGCGACGGCACGAAGCCCAGCGCCACGTTGGAGGTCGGGCAGACCTCGAGCGGAATCCCGCGCTCGCGCACCTCGGCGGTCAGGTCCGGGTCGTCGAGTACGCGGATGCCGTGACCGAGCCGCTCGGTGAGCCCGACGTCGAGCGCCTCGCGGATGCTGGCGGCCCCGGCGGCCTCACCGGCGTGGTGCACGACGTGCAGCCCGGCCTCCCGGGCCTCGGCGAACACGGCGGCGAACGGCGCGGCCGGATGGTCCTCGTCGCCGGCCAGCCCGACCGCCACGACGCCGTCGTGCTTGCGGGCCAGCTCGAGCGTGCGCCAGGCCCGCTCGACGGACCGCCGGCGTGAGGTGTCGAGGATGACCTGCCACCCGAGCCCGTAGCGCTCGCCACCCTCGGCCAGCCCGTCGAGCACCGCCGCGAGCGGCATACCGAGGTCACCGAGCCGCTCACCGTGCGCGGCCGCGGTGAACGACACCTCGACGTAGGCGACCCCTTGCGCCACCTGGTCCTGACAGAACTCGACAGCCACGCGGTGGAAATCCTCGGGGCGGCGGAGGCATTCGCGTACGAGCTGGTTCTGGTCGAAGAAGTCGGCGAAGGACGTGAACCGATGCCCGCCCAGGTGCGCGGGAAACGCGATCCCGTTGCGCGCGGCGATCTCGCCCAGCGTCGACCACCGCACCGCACTCTCGAGATGAACGTGCAGGTGCGCGACGCGCGGCAACTCGAGCATGGCCTCGACCCTAGCGGTGCATGCGGAATGCTGTCACTGCCATTAAAATGCAGGCATGACCGTCGCTATCACGATCCGCAACGTTCCCGACGAGATCCGTGACGAGCTCGCCGCGCGGGCGGCGCGGGCCGGCCGGTCGCTACAGGAGTACCTACTCCGTGAGCTTGTCGACCTCGCCGCCCGCCCGACGGCCGAAGACGTGATCGCGCGAGCCCGCGCCCGCGCTGCCCGCACGGGCACCCGGCTCGACCCGGCGACGATCATCGCGGCCAGAGACGAGGACCGGCGATGACCGGTCCCGTGGTGATCGACGCTTCGGCGGCTGTCGCCCTGCTCGCCGACGGTGGGCATGCGGGCGACTGGGTCGCTGCCACCGTGGCCGGCGCACGGCTCGCCGCACCCGAGCTGATGCCGTTCGAGGCCGCCAACATCCTGCGCCGGCACCTCTTGGCCGGGCTGCTGGACGCGACGGCGGCGGGCCTCGCGCATGCCGACCTGGTCGACCTGCCGGTCGACCTCTATCCCTACCGCGGCCTCGACGAGCGGGTGTGGGACCTGCACGGCAACCTGACGGTGTACGACGCCGGCTACGTCGCGCTGGCCGAGCTGCTGTCGGCGCCGCTGGTGACGCTCGACGGCCGGATCGGGCGCGCCGCCGGTCCTAAGTGTCCGATCGTCACCTACCCGTCAGCGACCGCGACTGCGTAGGCGGTTGGCCAACTGCTGGAGGCGGCGCTGGTTCTCGGGCTTCTGAAGCTGGGTCCGGCCCTGCTGCACGAGCCGTTGCCCACGGGGGCTGCGCAGGAAGTCGCGAATACGGTCTGCGATCGTCGCCATGACTCATTGTCCCCGACATGTGCCTCCACCGCACGTCTCCGGGCCGGATGTAAACCCGTTGCGGGGTGGCGGCCGACCCCGGACCATCGGGCGGTGATGATCGACGTCGAGCTCGTCCGGAAGCTGGTCGCCGAGCAGTTCCCGCGGTGGGCCGACCTGCCCGTGCGGCCCGTGGCCGTCGGCGGCAACGACAACCGGACCTTCCACCTCGGCGATGCGATGAGCGTGCGGCTGCCCAGCGCCGAGGGCTACGTGGCCAGCGTCGAGAAGGAGCAGCGCTGGCTGCCCGTGCTCGCGCCGCACCTGCCCGTGCCGATCCCGGCTCCCGTGGCGCAGGGCCGGCCCGGCGCCGGCTATCCGTGGCCCTGGTCGATCAACCGCTGGCTCGGCGGCGAGACCGCCAGCCACGCCACCGTCACCGACCTGAGCGCGTTCGCGGTGGAGCTGGCCGGTTTTCTCCGCGCGCTGCAGGGTGTCGACACCGGCGGCGAGCCGGCGGCCGGGCGGCACAGCTTCTGGCGCGGCGCCTCCCTCACGCACTACGACGACGAGACCCGCAAGGCCATCGCGGCCCTGGACGGGCGCATCGACGGCGGCGCCGCGACGCGCGAATGGGACAGGGCGCTCGCCGCCGAGTGGCACGGCCCGCCCGTCTGGTTCCACGGCGACATCGCCAGCGGCAACATCCTGGTCCGCGACGGGCGGCTGGCCGCGATCATCGACTTCGGCACTTCCGGCGTCGGCGACCCGGCCTGCGACCTGGTGATCTCCTGGACGTTCCTCGACGCGCCGGCCCGCGACGCGTTCCGGCGGGCGCTCGGCGTCGACGACGCGGCCTGGCAGCGCGGGCGCGGCTGGGCGCTCTGGAAGGCGCTGATCGTGCTGGCCGCCGACGGCAGCAACACCGAGATGGAACGGCAGATCCGGCTGATCCTAGGCTGACCGCTGCGGTGCCGTCTCGGCCTGCACCTGGGACGCCGCGTGGCCGAAGGCCAGCAGGGCCACCAGCAGGTCGTGCTGGGCCCGGTGCGGCATCCGGTCGAGGACCGCCTGCACCGCCTGGGCCCGCCGTTCGCGCAGCTCGCGCAGCACCGCCGCGCCGGCCGCGGTGAGCACCAGGCGGACCTCGCGCCGGTCGCGCTCGTCCGCCGCCCGGCGCAGCAGGCCCACCGCCTCCAGCCGGTCGCACAGGCGGCTGGCCGACGAGGGCACCACGTCGAGCAGTTCGGCGAGCCGGTTCACGTTGGTGTCCGGGCGCACGTTGATGATCGACAAGACCCGGACCTGGGTCGGCGAGACGGGTGACTCCTGGCGGGTTCGGGCCGCCTCGAGGACGCTGACCAGCGCCTCCGAGGCGGCCTCTATGGAACTGGCCAGGTTCGCCGCGCCGTCCATTCCGTCGCCTCTCGCCCGAGTCGACGTAACCGTCGTTCCGCCGACGAATGGCTGACTTACCCCGGTGCCGCTCCCACCATGCGCTCGCGCCCAATCTGATCCACAGTGCCCGCTTCTGTGCGGTCCAGGCAGACCATCACGGCGTCGTCCTCGAGCTCGATGTCGCCGTGGAAGTCGCGCAGCGCCCGCATAACGGTCTCGATCGTTTGCGCTGGTGGGGTGAGTCGGGCCGAACGGAGCGCGGCCGCCAGCGCCGCCTCGCCGTACGACTGGCCACCGCCCGGCGCCGCGTCGTGCACCCCGTCGCTGACCACGAACAGCCGGTCACCGACGGCCAGGTCGAACGACTGCGTCCCGTACCGCGTCTCCTCGAACATGCCCAACGGCAGCTGCTGGTCGAGCACGACCGGCGCCACCGTGCGGCCGCGCACCCGCCACGCCTTGGGCGATCCCGTGTCGATGACCTTCACCAGGCCGCTGCCGCTGTCGAACTCCAGCAGCAGCGCGTCGACCGGCCGGGCGCCGCGATGGGCGGCGAACACCGTGTCCGACGCGAGCTCGGCCTGCTCGACCAGCGTCCCGCCGGAGCGGCGGGCGTTGCGCATCGCGTTGACCGCGAGCGCCGTCAACGCCGACGCGGCGAGCCCGGTGCCGTTGCCGTTGAGCACGGTCACGGTCAGCCGGCCCTCGTTGACCGCCCAGTCGAAGTTGTCACCCGAGGTCCGGTACGCGGGCTCGAGCTGACCCGCGAGCACGAACCCGTGATCGTTCACGCACCGGCCGGGCAGCAGGTCCCACTGCATCTCCGCGGCCATCGACAGGCGCTGCCGGCGGCGGGTGAGCCGGTAACGGTCCGTGTCCCGGTCGGCGGCGCGCAGCGCGACCGCGAGGTCCTCGGCGATCGCCTGGCAGTGCCGCACCGTGACGTCGTCGGGCGTCCGCGGGAAATCGGCGACCAGGATGCCGAGCCGCTCACCCCACACCGACAGCGGCACGTAGAGCCGCACCCCCGGTGTCTCCGGCACGTCCTCGACCAGGGGCTCCTGCCGCGCGTAGCAGCGCGCGGCGATCGTCTGCTCGGCGAGCAGGCCGGCAGTCGGGTCGCCCGGACGCAGCACGGGCCAGAGTCCGGTGATCCGGTAGTCGGCCAGCAGCACGTCGGCCCGCAGGCCGCCCAGCTCGGAGCGGACGTGGTGGTCGACGACCTCGACGAGTGCGTCCGGGGCTACGGCGCGCAGTCGCTCGGCCAGCATGGCGTACCTCCCTCGGTGTGGCTTCTACCCACTGGCCACGGGAAACGAACCGGTCCGGCAGAATGCCGGACGTGACCGACCAGATCCAGGCACCAGCTCCGTCCGTCTCCGCACGCATCGCCGACGAGCTGGGTGTACGCGAGTCGCAGGTCAGCTCGGCCGTCGATCTGCTCGACGGCGGCGCGACGGTGCCCTTCGTGGCCCGTTACCGCAAGGAGGCAACGGGCGGGCTCGACGACACCCAGCTGCGCACGCTCGAGGAGCGGCTGCGCTACCTGCGCGAGCTCGACGAGCGGCGCGCCGCGATCCTCGAGTCGATCCGGTCGCAGGGCAAGCTGGACGCCGACCTCGAGGCGCAGATCCTGGCCGCCGACTCCAAGGCTCGGCTGGAGGACATCTACCTGCCGTTCAAGCCCAAGCGGCGGACCAAGGCGCAGATCGCCCGCGAGGCCGGCCTGGAGCCGCTGGCCGACCTGCTGTTCGGCGACCCCGGTCGCGACCCGCAGGCGGAGGCGGCCGCGTTCGTCGACGCCGAGAAGGGTGTCGCCGACGCGGCGGCCGCGCTGGACGGCGCCCGGTCGATCCTGGTCGAGCGGTTCGCCGAGGACGCCGACCTGATCGGCGGGCTGCGCGAGCAGGTCTGGGAGCGCGGCCGGATGCGCGCCAAGGTCAAGGACGGCAAGGAAGAGGCGGGCGCGAAGTTCAGCGACTACTTCGACTTCGCCGAGCCGCTGACCTCGCTGCCGTCGCACCGGATCCTCGCGCTGTTCCGCGGCGAGAAGGAGGAGGTGCTCGACCTCATCCTGGAGCCCGACGCCGACGAGGCCGACGCGGTCGCTGCCGGGACCCTGACGACCGGACCGGTGTTGTACGAGCAGCGGATCGCGGCCCACTTCGGCATCGCCGACGCCGGGCGGCCGGGTGACCGGTGGCTGCTCGACACGGTGCGCTGGGCCTGGCGCACGCGGATCGTCGTGCACCTGGACATGTCCCTGCGGATGCGGCTGTTCCAGGCCGCCGAGGACGAGGCGGTACGCGTGTTCGCCGCCAACCTGCGCGACCTGCTGCTCGCCGCGCCCGCCGGCACCCGCGCCACGATGGGGCTCGACCCCGGCTTCCGTACCGGCGTGAAGGTGGCCGTCGTCGACGCGACCGGCAAGGTGCTGGCGACGGACACCATCTATCCGCACGTGCCGGCCAACAAGTGGGACGCGGCGCTGGCGACGCTGGCCCGGCTGGCGACCGAGCACAAGGTGGACCTGGTCGCGATCGGCAACGGCACGGCGTCGCGCGAGACCGACAAGCTCGCCGGCGAGCTGATCGCCAAGCACCCGGAGCTCAACCTGACCAAGGTGATGGTGTCCGAGGCGGGTGCGTCGGTCTACTCCGCTTCCGCGTACGCCGCCTCGGAACTGCCCGGCATGGACGTCTCGCTGCGCGGGGCGGTGTCGATCGCCCGCCGGCTGCAGGACCCGCTGGCCGAGCTGGTGAAGATCGACCCCAAGTCGATCGGGGTCGGGCAGTACCAGCACGACATCTCCGAGGCCAAGCTCTCCCGCTCGCTCGACGCGGTGGTCGAGGACTGCGTGAACGGCGTCGGCGTCGACGTCAACCTGGCGTCCGCTCCCCTGCTGTCCCGGGTGTCGGGCATCGGCGAGTCGCTGGCCGCGAACATCGTGGCGCACCGCGAGCAGAACGGGCCGTTCCGCAACCGGTCGGCGCTCAAGGAGGTGCCGCGACTCGGGCCGAAGGCGTTCGAGCAGTGCGCGGGCTTTCTGCGGATCGCCGGTGGGGACGACCCGCTGGACGCGTCGTCGGTGCACCCGGAGGCGTACCCGGTGGTCCGCCGGATCCTCGCGTCGGTCGGCGCCGAGCTGCCGGCGCTGATCGGCAACGGCACGATGCTGCGGGGCCTGAAGCCCGGTGACTTCGCCGACGCCGTGTTCGGCGTCCCGACCGTGACGGACATCCTGCGCGAGCTGGAGAAGCCGGGCCGCGACCCCCGCCCGGCGTTCAAGACCGCGACGTTCGCCGACGGCGTCGAGAAGATCGGCGACCTGCAGCAAGGCATGGTCCTGGAGGGCGTGGTGACGAACGTCGCGGCGTTCGGCGCGTTCGTCGACGTGGGCGTGCACCAGGACGGGCTCGTGCACGTCTCCGCGATGTCGAAGACGTTCGTGAAGGACCCGCGTGAGGTCGTCAAGCCCGGCGACGTGGTACGCGTGAAGGTGCTCGACGTCGACGTCCCGCGCAAGCGGATCTCGCTGACGCTGCGGCTGGACGAGGAGAGCGGGCCCGGAGCTCCGCGCGGCGGTGGCCGCGAGGGTGGTGGCCGGCAGCCCGGGCAGCAGCGCCAGGGCGGCGGTGGCCGTCCCGAGGGCCGCGGCGACCGCCAGGGCGGCAGCGGTGGCGGTGGCGGTCGGCAGGGCGGCAGCGGCGGCGGTGGCGGTCGTCAGGGCGGCAGCGGTGGCGGTGGCGGTAGGGAGGGAGGTG
>NZ_JBFAIU010000209.1:0-13265 GCF_040654855.1 Asanoa sp. NPDC050611 | reverse complement strand
CGACCTGCGTACGACCATCGAACCGCAACCGATCGAGCTGACCGGCCCGGTCGTCGCGGCGGCCAGGCGCGCGACGCGGCTCGCGGCCGGATGCAGCCGCTGCAGCAGCGCGTCGAAGTCGGCCCGCCCGTCGCGTTCGGCCAGCAGCTCGCCGTCGAGGACGAAATCGACCGCGTCGAGGCCGGCCAGGGCCGCGCTGACCTCGGGAAAGTAGCGGCCCAGCGGCCGGTCGTGCCGACTACGCAGGTCGACGTCGTCTCCGTCACGGAAGGCGACGCACCGGAAACCGTCCCACTTCGGCTCGTACCGCAGGCCGTCGCGCGGCAGGTCCCGCACGAGCCGCGCGAGCATCGGCGCGACCGGCGGTCGAACCGGAACACCCATTCCGTCGCCCTACCCGCAAGCCGTCGAAGCTATCGCTATTCGAGCAGCACGTTGCGCGAAACCGGCCTCGTCTCGCAGGGTCTGGGGATGACGGCGAACGTGAGCGACATGGAAGCGGCCGCCCTGGCCGCGGTGGACGAGGCAGCCATCGGGCGGACCCTGCTCGACCTGCTCGCGGTGCCGAGCGTGACCGGGACCCCCGCGGAGTCCGACCTGCAGCACGTGCTGGCGCGGCAGCTGACGGCCATGGACCTCGACGTCGACCTGTGGTCGATGGACCTCACCGAGTTGCGGGCCGACCCGCATTTTCCGGGCAGCGAGGCCCCGCGTACGGAGGGATGGGGGCTCGTGGGCAGCACGCGGGCCGGCGGCGACGGGCCGACCCTCGTTCTCCAGGGACACGTCGACGTCGTTCCCCCGGGGGATCGGGCACAGTGGACGGACGACCCCTTCCGCCCGCGGACCGACGGCGACACGGTGCACGCCCGTGGCGCGTGCGACATGAAGGCGGGTGTCGTCGCCATCCTCGCCGCCATGGCCGCGATCCGGGGATCCGGGGCGAGGCTGCGCGGCCAGGTCTCCGCGCATTTCGTGGTGAGCGAGGAGGACGGCGGGCTCGGCGCGTTCGGCACCCTGCGCCGCGGCCACACCGGCGACGCCTGCATCATCACCGAGCCCACGAGCGGCGCCCTCATGACCGCGAACGCCGGAGCCCTGACCTTCCGGCTCGAAGTGCCGGGACAGGCCACCCACGGCAGCACGCGGTACGCGGGGGTCAGCGCGATCGACGCCTACCTGCCCATCCATCGGGCGCTCGGCCTCCTGGAAGCCCGCCGCAACGTCGACGTCGACCCGCTCATGACCGGCTACCCCGTCCCGTATCCACTCTCCGTCGGAACCGTCCACGCCGGCGACTGGGCCAGCAGCGTCCCCGACCTGCTGGTGGCCGAGGGCAGACTGGGCGTACGGCTCGACGAGGACCCGGCCCAGGCCCGCGACGAGCTCGAAGCCTGCGTCGCGCGGGCCTGCGCCGACGATCCGTGGCTCCGTTCCCACCCGGTCAAGGTCACGTGGCCCGGCGGGCAGTTCGCGAGCGGCCGGCTTCCGGCCGGGCACCCGCTGGCGACCCTGGTCGGCGACGCGCACGCCGACGTCACCGGCGGCCCGCGACCCCTGGAGCGTGGTGCCCCGTACGGCAGCGACCTGCGGCTCTACGCGGCGGCGGGCGTCCCCACGCTGCAGTACGGCCCCGGCGACGTGCGGCTCGCCCACGGCCCACGGGAACAGGTCCGGGTGAGCGACGTCGTCACGGTCGCGCGGGCCCTGGTGCTGGCCACGCTGCGCACCGTCGGCACCAGGTAGCCCGCTCAGTGGAAGTAGTGACCCTTGTCGAGGTCCTCGAGCAGGCCCGGCTGTGTCGGCTCCCAGCCGAGCAGCGACCGGGTGATGGTGCTGGAGGCCGGCTGGTCGACACCGAGGAGCCCGCCCAGGAAGCCGAACTCCTCGGCGGGGCGTGACGCCGTCGGTAGGTCGAGGTGGCGGCCGATCGTCTCGGCGATCTCGCGCACCGGCACGCCCTCGTCGCCGGTGGCGTGCAACACGGCACCGCCTTCAGCGCGCTCGACCGCGAGGCGGAACAGCCGCGCGGCGTCCAGCACGTGCACCGCCGGCCAGCGGCTCGAGCCGTCACCGACATAGCCGGACACGGCCCGTTCGCGGGCGATGCCGACCAGTCGGGCGATGAACCCGTGGTCGCCCTCGCCGTGCACCGTGCGCGGCAGGCGCACGACGGACGCCCGGACGCCCCGGGTCGTGAGGGCGAGCGCCGCGCGGGCGTTCGCGGCGCGGCCCGCGGCGGGACCCGCTCCGCTGGGATCGTCGCGCTCGGTCGCTGCCCGACCGGGCGTGGCGGGCGTGCCGGAAGCGATCACCAGCGGCTTCCCGGAGCCCGCCAACGCGGCCCCGAACGCCTCGATGGCCCGCGCGTCGGCGCGCACCGAACTCTCGAACTGGCTGAAGTCGTGGATGAACGCGAGGTGGATCACCGCGTCGCATCCGTCCGCACCCGTACGCAACGCCGCCAGGTCATCCAGGTCGCCGCGGAGCACCTCCGCTCCGCGCGCGGCGACGGCCGCGGCCGCGGAGTCGGACCTGGCCAGGCCGAGCACCTGGTGGCCGGCGCCGATGAGCTCCGGAAGCACGGCGGAGCCGATCCAGCCCGACGCGCCCGTGACGAAGATCCGCATGGAATCCTCCGATGAAGTGATGGGACTTGGTCTCATCAGAGGCTAGCACGCGATGGGACCAAGTCTCATCACGTAGGATGCGGGCATGGCACGGTGGGAGCCGAACGCGCGCGAGCGTCTGCAGAACTCCGCGCTCGAGCTCTTCCTGGAGCAGGGCTACGAGGGCACGACCGCGGCCCAGATCGCCGAACGGGCCGGTTTGGCCAAGAGCACGTTCTTTCGGCACTTCACCGACAAACGCGAGGTTCTCTTCGGCGGCCAGGAACTGCTGCACGACCTGTTCGTCGACGCGATCGCCGCCGCTCCGGCGTCGGCGACGCCACTCGAGGCGGCCGGCGCCACCCTGGCCGCCGCCGCGACCGTCTTCGGCCCGGAGCGCCGCACGTGGGCGCGGCGGCGCCAGACGGTCGTCGAGCAGAACAGCGAGCTGCAAGAACGGGAGCTGCTCAAGCTCGCCGGCCTGACCGCCGCGACGGCCGACGCGCTTCGCACGCGGGGCGTGCCGGACCCGACCGCCGGCCTCGCCGCCGAGATCGGCGCCCTCGCCTTCCGCCAGGCCTTCGCCCGCTGGATCGCGCCGCCCAACCAACGGGACTTCGCCGACCTCGCCCAAGAGCAGTTGCGGGAGCTGAGCGCCGCGCTGCCCACCCTCGACCTCACCACCGTGACGTAGCCGATTCCGCCAGCGGCGGTGAGCTCAGGACGACCACCCGAGCCGCGGCGCCAGCCCGCTAGCCGTTGGCGACCAGCCGCCACCGGTTGTCCGCGGTGCCGTTGTCCGCGTCCTGGACGGCCTGGGCGCCCCAGGCGGTCGAGCCGTTCAGGATGCCGAGCAGCTTGCCGCTGTTGACGTTGCGGATGCGGTAGGTGCCGTCGCCGTTGCTGATCAGCTGCCACCGGTGGTCGGCCGTGCCGTTGTCGGCCCATTGCAGGACGCGGGCGTTGTCGGCGGTGGACATGTTCTCCACGCCCAGCACCTTGCCGCTGTTGACGTTGCGGAAGCGGACGGCGTCGCCGTCGGTCACGACGACCCAGTTGTGGTCGGCGGTCCCCGTGTCGCCCCACTGCACGGCGAGCCCGCCGTCGGCGGTCGACATGTTCTGGACGCCGAGGACCAGCCCGGTCCCGGCGTTGACCAGACGGTGGCTGCCGCCGCCCGTGTTCCAGTAGACCGTGTAGTTGAAGCCGTGCGCGTCGTGGAACGGGCCCAGGTTGACGGTGGCACCGTTGGCGGTGGCGGTGAAGGCGAGCGACCCACTGCCGGTCCGGGTGACCGACGAGGTGGTCAGCGACGGCAGGGCGGCCAACGCCGTGTTGCCGTAGTTGCCGCACAGCACGACCGGACCGTAGGTGACCGCGGCGACGCCGGGGTTGTCGTTGGCGGCGACCGTCCCCACGCGCATGGGTAGCCGCACGACGATCGTGTCGCCCGCGGCCCAGGTGCGCGTCACGGTGGCATAGCTGCCGGGCGTCGTCGAGACGTTCTGGGCCGTGCCGTTGACGCTGATGGTCGCGCCGCTGGTCCACGCCGGGATCCGGACCCGGATGCTCCACGAGCCGCTCATCGTGCCGGACAGCGTCAGCGTGGTCGTGTCGCTGACCGGGTAGCTCGTGCTCTGGGTGACCGTGATGCCGCGTTGCGTCCAGCTCAGCACGGACGGCACGAACAGGTTCACCGTCAGCGTCGTGCCGTTGTAGAAGTAGATCGAGTCCATCAGCTTCGTGTTGGTCTCGATGCCGGTCCCCTGGCAGCACCAGAACGAGTTGTAGTCGGTGCTCCACGTGCCGCCACCCCACGCGGGGCCGACACCCCGGCGGCCGCCCGGCCGCAGCGGGGTGAAGTAGGTGATGTGGCCGTGGCTGTCGGCCGGGTTCTGCGCGCCGACCAGATGATTGAGCAGGGCGCGCTCGTAGTAGTCGAAGTAGGCGGCGCGGTTCGGGTCCAGCAACCACAGCTCGCGGGTCAACTTCAGCATGTTGTACGTGTTGCAGTGCTCGCACGTGTCGTTGGCCAGATAGCCGGCGATCGCGTTCGGCGCGCGGAAGTGCTCGGCCTGGCTGTTGCCGCCGACGGCGTAGGTGTGCGCGCCGACGGTGATGTTCCAGGCGTTGCCGGCGATGTCGCGGTAGCGGGTCGTGCCGGTCGCCTTGTACTCGCGGGCGGCGCCGACCCACTTCGGCACCTGCGTGTTGGCATGCAGCCCGTTGAGCTGGTCCTGGCCGGCGGCGAGCGGGTTGAAGACGGCGGCGTGGTCGAAGCGTTGCGCCGTGGCCAGCCAGCGCGCGTCGCCGGTCTGCTGGTAGATGTCGGTCAGCACCTCGTTCATGCCGCCGAACTCCGTGCCCAGCATCGCCTGCATCGCACTGGAGGTCAGTCGAGCGGTGCGGGTGTCGACCCAGCCGGCCAGGGCCAGCAGCACGGACCGGGCCTGGGTGTTGCCGGTGTATCGCCACGCGTCGAGCAGGCCGGCAAGGGTCTTGTGGACGCAGTAGTAAGGGACGTTGCCGTTCGAGAGGGTACGGGCCTCGAGCGCGGTGAAGTCGGACTCGGGGAAACCCGACAGGTAGCCGGCGGCGAACCCCGCGGAACCGTTGTTGGCTTGGCACTTCGCGAGCTCGGCGACCATGTAGGCGGCCTTGTCGCGGCAGGTGGTGTCACCGAGGACGGCGTACGCCTGCGCCCAGGCGGACAGGAAATGCCCCTGCATGTGCGTCCGGAACGGGAACGTCGGCGCGTCCCAGCCACCGTTGCTCGCGGCGCCGTTCGTGGACAGGCGATGGTTGGCCCGGAAGTTGTAGAGCAGCCGGTCGACGTCGACGAAGCGCAGGTAGTTGAGCGTCCGGGCCTGGTTGTCGAGCAGGCGCCCGGCGGTCAGTCGCACCTGGCCGAGCTCGAACGGATAGGCGGAGACGCCGATGTCCGCCCGGGCCGGCGGCACCACCGCCGCGGCCGCCGGCCGCCGGGCGGTCAACGCCGCACCGGTCGCGGAAACCACCGCTGTGGCCCCGGCCGCGTGCAACAGACGGCGGCGGGTGATCGGCAGGGACGGCATAGGAACCTCCCGGACAAATGTTAGCGTTAACATTGAGCACTGACGATGCTGCCAGATGGTCCCGGGAACTATCAAGAGGCGCCGGGCAACCCGTGGCGGCGACCATCTGCGAGGGCCCGGCGTAACAGAAAAACGGTCAAGAGTTTCTACTATGGACAATCTTGACGTCAGACGTCACATGTTCGTAACCTTACCCACGCCTTTTAGATGAGCTTCGATTCGCGGGAGAGCTGACATGTCCGATCTGACCCGCAGGCAGGTCCTCAGGATCGGAGCCGCCGGCGCCGGGGCCACGGTGCTTCCCTGGATCGCCCGCCCCCGGCCGGCGTCGGCCGCCCCGGCCGCGGTGCGGGCGGCCGACGACCTGGCGCTCTGGTACGACGAAGGCGCCGGCACCGACTGGCTGCGGGCACTGCCGATCGGCAACGGACGGCTGGGCGCGATGGTGTTCGGCAACGTCGACGTCGAACGCCTGCAGCTCAACGAGGACACCGTCTGGGCGGGCGGGCCGCACGACTCGAGCAACACGCAGGGTGCCGCGGCGCTGTCGGAGATCCGCCGCCGGGTCTTCGCCAACGAGTGGAGCCAGGCACAGTCGCTCGTCGACCAGGCCATGCTCGGCCGGCCGGCGGGCCAGTTGGCCTACCAGACGGTCGGGAACCTCCGGCTGACGTTCGCGAGCGGCTCCGGCGGGGTGTCCGACTACTACCGACACCTCGACCTGACCACCGCGACGACGTCGGTGTCCTACCTGCAGAACGGCGTCCGGCATCAACGCGAGGTCCTCGCCAGCGCGCCCGACCAGGTCATCGCGATCCGCCTGACGGCGGACCGGTCCGGCGCGATCAGCTTCTCCGCCCGCTTCGACAGCCCGCAACGCGTGACCGCGACCAGCCCCGACAGCACGACGGTCGCGATGGACGGCGTCTCGGGCGACATGGAGGGCCTCACCGGGCGCGTCCGGTTCCTGGCGTTGGCCCGCGCCGTCGTCAGCGGCGGCACGGTCAGCAGCTCCGGCGGCACACTCCAGGTGACCAACGCCGACAGCGTGACGGTGCTGGTCTCCATCGGCACCAGCTACGTCAGCTACGCCAACGTCGGCGGTGACTATCAGTCCGTCGCGCGCGGGCACCTCGGCAACGCCCAGTCCCGCTCCTGGGACCAGCTCCGCAGCCGGCACGTGGCCGACCACCAGGCGCTGTTCAACCGGACCACCCTCGACCTCGGCCGCACGGCCGCGGCCGACCAGCCGACCGACGTGCGCGTCTCCCAGCACGCGAGCGTCAACGACCCGCAATTCTCCGCACTCCTCTTCCAGTTCGGCCGGTACCTGCTGATCTCCTCGTCGCGACCGGGCACCCAACCGGCGAACCTGCAGGGCATCTGGAACGACTCCCTGGCACCCTCGTGGGACTCGAAATACACGATCAACGCCAACCTGCCGATGAACTACTGGCCCGCCGACACCACGAACCTGTCCGAGTGCTTCGAACCGGTGTTCAGGATGATCAACGACCTGGCGGTGACGGGGGCCCGGACCGCCCAGGTCCAGTACGGCGCCGGCGGCTGGGTCACCCACCACAACACCGACGCCTGGCGCGGCACCTCCGTCGTCGACGGCGCGCTGTGGGGCATGTGGCAGACCGGCGGCGCGTGGCTGGCCACGTTGATCTGGGACCACTACCGCTTCACGAACGACCTCGACTTCCTCCGCCAGTACTACCCGGCGCTCAAGGGCGCCGCCCAGTTCTTCCTGGACACCCTCGTTCCCGAGCCCAGCCTGGGCTACCTGGTCACGAACCCGTCGAACTCGCCGGAGCTCGCACACCACTCCGGGGTCAGCGTGTGCGCCGGACCCACCATGGACAACCAGATCCTGCGGGATCTGTTCAACGGGTGCGCGCAGGCGAGCCAGGTGCTGGGGGTGGACTCCGACTTCCGGACCCGGATCCTGGCCACCCGGGACCGGCTGCCCCCGATGCGGGTCGGCTCGCGCGGCAACATCATGGAGTGGCTCTACGACTGGGTGGAGCCGGAGACGAGCCACCGGCACGTGTCCCACCTCTACGGCCTGCACCCCAGCAACCAGATCACCAAGCGCGGCAACACCACGCTCTTCAACGCCGCCCGCCGCACCCTCGAGCTGCGCGGTGACGACGGCACCGGGTGGTCGCTCGCCTGGAAGATCAATTACTGGGCACGGATGGAGGAGGGCACCCGCGCGCACGACCTCATCCGCCTCCTCGCCACCCCGGCCCGGCTCGCGCCCAACCTGTTCGACCTGCACCCGCCGTTCCAGATCGACGGCAACTTCGGCGCGACGTCGGGCATCGCGGAGATGCTGCTGCAGAGCCACGCCGGCGAGCTGCACGTGCTGCCGGCGCTGCCGTCCGCGTGGCCGGCCGGCCGGGTCGACGGGCTCCGCGGCCGCGGCGGCTACACGGTGGGCGTCACCTGGAGCGCGGGACAGGCGAGCGAGATCCTGATCCGGGCGGACCGCGCCGCGACGGTCAACGTCCGTGCCCGGGCGTTCGCCGGCACCTTCACGGTCGTCGACACCACCACCGGCGGCACCGTCCCGGTCACCAGACCGGAGAGCGACGTCATCGCGCTGCCCGTGCTGGCCGGGCGCACCTACCGGGTGACCGTGACGCAGGCACCGGCCACCGGCACCGCGGTGCTCTACGCCGACACCGGCTATGCCGGCGCGGCCGCCGCGCTCGCGGTCGGCAACTACACGGCCACCCAGCTGCAATCGGCCGGGCTCGGGCCGCGGAGCGCGTCGTCGCTGCGGCTGACCAACGGATACCAGCTGGTCGGCTACGCCAACGACGGCTTCTCCGGCACGAGCTGGACCTTCACCACGGACAACGCCGACCTGCGCAACAGCGGCAACAACGACGCGATCGCCTCCGTGCGGGTCACCTTCGCACCGTCCCGCTACGTCCGGCTGGCCAACGTGACCAACGGACTGGTGATGGACAACGGCGGATCCACCACCTCGGGCGCGAACGTCAAGCTCTGGACCTCGAACAGCAGCAACAACACGCAGTGGCAGCTCGTCGAGCTGGGCACCGGCTACTACCGCATCGTCAACCGCGCCAACGGCATGGTCGTCGACGGTTGGGGCTCGACCCCCAACGGCTCGCCTGCCCGGCAGGCCGCCTGGAACGGCGGCACCAACCAGCAGTGGCAGTTCGTGCACCTCGGCGACGGCCGCTACCGGATCGTCAACCGGACGACCGGCCTGGCCCTCGACAGCGGCGGCAACGTCGCCTCCGGCTCGACGCTCAAGCAGTGGACCTGGGACGGCAGCACCAACTTGCAGTGGACGGTCGCGTTCGTCTGACACCGAACGCATCTGACCCCAGGGCGCACATGCCACGCCGAGTCGTGTGCGCCCTGGTCCACTGAGCCGCCGCGGACGGTACCTTCGCAGGCGTGTTGACCGACGGCGGAGGACAGCGCACGGCGACGGCGTCGAGTGCGGGCCGGGCGGCGATCGGCCGGGCGCGGGCGCAGCGGCTGCTGGTGACCCTGCTCGGCGACCACTGGCGCCCCGACCGGGCGCCGTTGCCCTCCGGCGGGCTGGTCGCGGCCCTTTCCGAGTTCGACATCGCGCCGGCGAACGCGCGCGCCACGCTCAGCCGGCTGACGCAGCGCGGTCTGCTCGAGCGCACCAAGGAGGGTCGGCACACCAGCTATCGGCTGACCGAGCCGGCCTGGCAGACCCTCCGGCGTGGGGCGCGCCGCATCTTCGCCACGACCGACGAGACCGCCTGGGACGGCACCTGGACGCTCATCGCCTTCACGCTGCCCCTGGACGACGCGAGCCAACGTCGGCTCCTCCGCGCCCGGCTGCGCTGGCTGACCTTCTGGCCGTTGTACGACGGCACCTGGGTCACGCCGCACGACCGGCTCGACGAGGCCCGCCAGCAGCTGCACGAGCTGGGCATCACGGACGCGGTCGTCCTGCGGACCCGTGACCTGGAGCTGCTGCCCGCCGGCCGGGCCCGGCTCGAGTCCGGCTGGCGCATCGACGACCTGGCCGAGGGCTACCGCGGGTTCGTCGCACGGCACCGCGAGCTGGCCCGTCGGGCCGGCGAGGGCCTGACCTCTCCGCGGGCGGCTCTCGTGCACCGCACCGAGCTCGTCGACGACTGGCGCGCGCTCATCGGCAACGACCCGGATCTGCCGGCCGAGTTCCTGCCGCCGTCCTTCCCACGCGCCGAGGCGCGGCGGCTGTTCCTGCGCACGTCCGAGGCGCTGGCCCGACCGGCCCAGCGGCGCTTCGAGGAACTCGTCGCGCCCCCACCCATCGATGCATTGCATAGTCGTTGACGCCTTGCCAGATTTCGCATTATGTTCGGTATCGATGCGAAGGAGACCTCATGTCGCTGGACGGCAAGGTCGCGATCGTCACCGGATCCGGACGGGGCCTCGGGCTCGCCTACGCCCTCGAGTTGGCACGGCAGGGTGCCGCGGTCGTGGTGAACGACGTCGACGCGGCGGCCGCGGCGGAGGCCGTCGCCACGATCGAGGCACACGGCGGACGAGCTGTCGCGGTGGTCGCGCCCGTCGGCCCCACCGCGACCGCGCAGGCCCTCGTCACGGCCGCGGTCGACCGGTTCGGCCGCCTCGACGTCCTCGTCACCAACGCCGGCGTCCTGCGCGACGCCGTGCTGTGGAAGATGAGCGACGACGAGTTCGACACCGTGATCGACGTCCACCTGCGCGGCACCTTCACCACGGTGCGCGCCGCCGTCCGGCACATGCGCCAGGCCGGCGAGGGCGGGCGGGTCATCTGCATCGGCTCGCCCACGGGTCAGCGCGGGACCTTCGGCCAGACCAACTACGCCGCCGCCAAGGCGGGCATCGTCGGCATGGTGCGCACCTGGGCGTTGGAGCTCGAGCGCGCCGGCATCACCGTCAACGCCGTCGTGCCGGTGGCCGCCACCGCGATGACCGCCACCGTCCCCTACTTCGCCGCGGCGGTGCGGGCCGAGGCGCGGGGCGAGCCCGTGCCCGCGTTCTTCCGGCACGACCTCGGCTTCGGCACTGCGGACGACGTGGCCGGCCTCGTCGCGTTCCTCGCCTCCGCCGCCGCCGGGGCCGTCACCGGCCAGGTGATCGGGGTCGGCGGTGACCGCATCCAGATCTGGACCCATCCCGAGACCGCCGTCACCGCGCACCACAAGGGTGGCTGGTCATACGACGCGATAGTCGCCGCGTGGCCGACCACGTTCGCCGGTGCGTTGCAACCGGTCGGCGAACGCTTCCCCGACCTGCCCGAGCCGTTCCGGCCCGTCTCCTGACCGCCGCGGAACGCTGCCGAGCATGTACCAGCCCGCGATCGACCTCGCCGCCGTCACCGCGATCGACATGCACGTGCACATCGAGGTGGACGCGCACGGCCACGCCTCGTTGCCGGAGCCGCTGGAGGCCGCCGCGTCGCGGTACTTCCGCACCGACGGGCCCAGGCCGGCCGTCGACGCGGTGGCGCACTACTACCGCGAACGCCGCATGGCCGCCGTCGTGTTCACTGTGGACGCCCGCACCCAGCTCGCACACACCCCGTTGTCCAGCGTCGACATCGCCCGTGCCGCGGCCGACCACGCGGACGTGCTGATCCCCTTCGGCTCGGTCGACCCGCGCACCGGCGAGGCGGCGCTCGACCTGGCCGCCCGGCTCGTCGAGGACGAGGGCGTGCGCGGCTTCAAGTTCCACCCGACGGTGCAGGGCTTCGACCCGAGCCACGCCGAACACGCACCGCTGTGGCGGCTGATCGAGCGGCTGGGCGTTCCCGCGTTGTTCCACACCGGACAGACCGGCATCGGCGCCGGCCTCCCCGGCGGCTACGGGCTGCGGCTCGGGCTGTCCAACCCGATGCTGCTCGATGCCGTCGCCGCCGATTTCCCCGACCTGCGGATCGTCATGGCGCACCCGTCCGTGCCCTGGCAGGACGAAGCGCTCGCGGTGGCCACGCACAAGCCCAACACCTGGATCGACCTGTCCGGCTGGAGCCCGAAGTACTTTCCGGCCCAGCTCGTGCGCTACGCCAACACCATGCTCTCCGACCGGGTGCTCTTCGGCACCGACTATCCGATGCTGACCCCCGACCGATGGCTGCGCGACGCGAAAGGCACCGACCTGAAGCCGGAGGTGCTGCCCGGCATCCTGAAGGACAACGCCGCGCGGCTGCTGGGCCTGCCGGGCCGACGAGGAGAAGAGGACGCCCATGTCGACGACCATCAGCTATGACCGGCTCCCGGAGCTGGCCGGCGCGGACCTCGGCCACAGCGCCTACCGGACGGTGACGCAGGAGCAGGTCAACCTGTTCGCGGACGCCACTGACGACCACCAGTGGATCCACGTGGATCCCGCGCGCGCCCGGCAGGGCCCCTTCGGCGCACCGATCGCGCACGGCTTCCTCACGCTGTCCCTCGCGGTTCCGCTGTGGACAGAGCTGCTCGACGTGGACGGCGTGTCGACGAAGGTGAACTACGGCCTCGACAGGGTGCGCTTCCCCGCCCCGGTGGCGGTCGGGTCACGGGTCCGGATGCGGGC
Organism: Asanoa sp. NPDC050611; assembly: GCF_040654855.1. NCBI lineage: Bacteria > Bacillati > Actinomycetota > Actinomycetes > Micromonosporales > Micromonosporaceae > Asanoa > Asanoa sp. NPDC050611. The sequence goes on along the minus strand of NZ_JBFAIU010000209.1, from coordinate 1,015 downwards.
CGTCGTGGCCGAGGTCGACGCGGTCGCCGGCGGCTACCAGATCACGGTCGACCAGACGATCGAGATCGAGGGCGGCGCCAAGCCCGCGGTCGTCGCGCGAGGCCTGTACCGCTTCTACGCCTGACCGCCCACCACCGGGAGATTGCTGATGCGCCACCAGGGGATCGGCACCTGGCTGACCAAACGCCGGCTGAAGTCACCCGACAAGACCGCTCTGGTGTACGGCGACGCGGCCACGATGACCTACCGCGAGTTCGCCGACGGCGCGGGCCGCGTCGCCGCGGTGCTCGGCCACCTCGGCATCGGCCGGGGCGACGCCGTGGCGTACCTGGGTGAGAACAGCCCCGTCTTCCTCCAGACCATGTTCGGCACCGCGCTGGCCGGCGCGGCGTTCGTCCCCGTCAACACCCGGCTGGCCGCGGCCGAGGTGCGCCACGTCCTCACCGACTGCCAGGCCCGCGCGCTGGTCCACGACCCCGAGTTCGCGGACCGTGCGGCCGAGGTCGCCGACGGCGTGGACCACGTCGTCGGCACCGGGGCCGGGACCGCGGACCGGCCGGGTCTCGACCGCCTGCCCGGCGGGAGCGCCGCGGTCGCGACCGTGGCGATGGACGACCCGGCCGCGATCATCTACACGTCCGGGACGACCGGCCGGGCCAAGGGCGCGGTGCTCACGCACGCGAACCTCACCTGGGTCGCGCTCAACTGCGTCGTCGACTACGACGTCGTCTCGACCGACGTCGCGCTCATGATCTCCCCGCTGTTCCACGTGGCGTCACTCGGGATGGGTGCGCTGCCCGTCATCCTCAAGGGCGGCACCCTCGTACTCGAGAAAGGCTTCGAACCCGGCCGCGCGCTCGCCCGGATCGAACGGCACCGCGTCACGATGCTCAGCGGGGTGCCGACCACCTACCAGCTCATGGCCGACCACCCGGACTGGGCCTCGACCGACCTCTCGTCGTTGGCGAAGCTCACCTGTGGTGGTTCTGCCGTGCCCAACCGCATCCTGAGCGCC
>NZ_JBFAIU010000208.1:0-13289 GCF_040654855.1 Asanoa sp. NPDC050611 | reverse complement strand
GCGCTCGACAAGGTCGGCACGTTCGGCATCCTGCGCTACTGCCTGCCGCTGTTCCCGGAGGCGTCGCGCTGGTTCGCGCCCTGGGCGATCGCGCTGGCGGTGATCGGCATCATCTACGCCGCGCTGCTGGCGATCGGCCAGAACGACCTCAAGCGGCTGGTCTCGTACACGTCGATCGCGCACTTCGGCTTCATCGGCGTGGGCATCTTCGCGTTCACCACCCAAGCCGGCACCGGCGCGGTGCTCTACATGCTCAACCACGGCCTGGCCACCGGCCTGCTGTTCCTCGTGGTCGGCATGCTGGTCGCCCGCCGCAACTCGGCCAACATCCGCGACTTCGGCGGCGCCGGCAAGCTCGTGCCGGTGCTGGCCGGCGTGCTGTTCTTCGCCGGTCTGGCCTCGCTGGCCCTGCCCGGCACGGCGCCGTTCGTCTCGGAGTTCCTGGTCCTGATCGGCACGTTCACGGTCAACAAGCCGGTGGCGGTCATCGCGACGGTGGGCATCATCCTGGCGGCCGCGTACGTCCTCTGGATGGTGCAGCGGACGGTGCAGGGCGACCTGAACCCGGCGCTGGTCGACGAGCCGGGCATGCGGCGTGACCTGAACGTGCGGGAGAAGCTCGTGGTCGCGCCGCTGATCCTGCTGATCCTGTTCCTCGGCTTCTACCCGAAGCCGGTCACCGACGTGATCAACCCCGCCGTCCAGGCGACCATGCAAGACGTGGGCAAGTCGGATCCGGCCCCCATCTCCGGCACCACCACGGAGGCAGCAGTCAAATGACGATCAACTTCCCGCACATCGACTATGCGGCGATCGCGCCGATCCTCGTCATGTTCGGCGTGGCGGCGGCCGGTGTGCTCGTCGAGGCGTTCGTGCCCAAGCGCGGACGGTACCTGACCCAGCTCGTGCTGGCCCTCGGCGGTCTGGTCGCGGCGCTGATCGTGCTGATCACCGAGGCCGACACCCGCGTGGTGACCGCCGGCAACGCGATCGCGGTCGACGGCCCGGCGCTGTTCCTCCAGGGCTCGATCGTCGTGCTCGCCGTGATGGCGGTGCTGATGATCGGTGAGCGGTCGCTGGAGCGGGGCGGCCCGTTCGTCGCGCAGGCGGCGATCACGGTGGGCTCGGAGGACGACCGCCGGCAGGCGGCGCACGCCGACGGCGCCACCGAGATCTTCCCGCTGACCACGTTCGCGGTCGCCGGCATGATGCTCTTCGTCTCGGCCAACGACCTGCTGACGATGTTCATCGCGCTCGAGGTGCTCTCGCTGCCGCTCTACCTGATGTGTGCGCTGGCCCGCCGCCGGCGGCTGGTCAGCCAGGAGGCCGCGCTCAAGTACTTCATGCTCGGCGCGTACGCGTCCGCGTTCTTCCTCTTCGGTGTGGCGCTGGTCTACGGCTTCACCGCGCAGGTGCAGGCGGCGCCGGGCCGGCAGGCCGGTGGCGTCGACTTCGCGACCATCCACGCCGCGGCCACCTCCTCGCCGGCCAACCGCCTGCTGCTCTTCGCCGGCCTGGCGATGATCGCGATCGGCCTGCTGTTCAAGGCGACCGCGGCGCCGTTCCACGTCTGGACGCCCGACGTCTACCAGGGCGCGCCGACACCGGTGACCGGCTTCATGGCCGCGTGCACCAAGGTCGCCGCGTTCGGTGCCCTGCTGCGGCTGCTCTACGTGGCCTTCGAGGGCTCCCGCTGGGACTTCACGCCGGTGCTGGGCGCGATCGCGATCCTGACCATGCTGGTCGGCGCGGTGCTCTCGGTCACGCAGACGGACCTCAAGCGGCTGCTCGCCTACTCGTCGATCGCCAACGCCGGCTACCTGCTGGTGGGCGTGCTCGCCGGGGTCCGCGAGGGCATCTCCAGCACGATGTTCTACCTGGTCGCCTACGGCTTCACGGTGATCGCCGCGTTCGCGGTGGTGACGTTGGTCCGGGACGCCGACGGGGAGGCCACGCACCTGTCCCGCTGGGCGGGCCTGGGCCGCCGCTCGCCGGTGTTCGCAGGTGTCTTCACGTTCCTCCTGCTGGCCTTCGCCGGCATCCCGCTCACCAGCGGCTTCATCAGCAAGTTCGCGGTGTTCGGGGCCGCCCTCGACGGTGGGCAGACCTGGCTGGTCATCGCCGGTGTGATCACCAGCATGGTGCTGGCGTTCCCGTACCTGCGGGTGGTGGTCATGATGTGGCTCTCCGAGCCGGGTGAGTCCACCCCGACGATCGCCGTGCCCGGTGCGCTGACCGCGGCCGCGCTGGTGATCGGCGTGGCGGCGACGCTGGTGCTCGGTGTGGCGCCGGCACCGCTGCTCAACCTGTCCGACACGGCTGGGCAGTTCATCCGATAACTGAGGTTTGCTGAATGGGGGCCCCTCCGCGGCCCCCATTCGGTATTTTCTCGTGCTCTTTTCCGCCTAGCCCCGCGCTGAGTCGATTTCGCGGTGTGGCATCGTGGGTTACGTGGTGAGGGGGGCTGAAGAGCTGACTTCGATCGGGGTCGACTTCGTCGATCCGGCGGTCGAGGCGTCAGCGCGCGCGGTCCTGGCCGCGGTCGAGGACGAGCTGCGCAGCTGCGTGGCCAGCGCCGATCCGATGGTCACGGAAGCGGCGCGGCATCTCGTCGAGGCCGGGGGCAAGCGGTTCCGCCCGTTGCTGGTCGCGCTCGGAGCACAGTTCGGCGACCCGACGGACCCGCAGGTGGTGCAGGCCGCGGTGGTGATGGAGCTGACCCACCTCGCGACGCTCTACCACGACGACGTGATGGACGAGGCGCCCGTGCGACGCGGCGTCCGCAGCGCCAACTCGCGGTGGACCAACTCCGTGGCGATCCTGGTCGGCGACTACCTGTTCGCCCGGGCGGCCGACATCGCCGCCGAGCTCGGCACCGAGGCGGTGCGGCTGCAGGCGCGCACCTTCGCCCGGCTGGTGCACGGCCAGATCGCCGAGACGGTCGGTCCGCGGTCCGGTGTGGACCCGGTGGCGCACTACCTCGACGTGCTGGCGGAGAAGACCGGCTCATTGATCGCGACCTCGGCGCGCTTCGGCGGCATGTTCGGCGGTGCGACCGCGGAGCAGACCGAGGCGCTCGCCCGGTACGGCGAGAAGATGGGCATCGCGTTCCAGCTCTCCGACGACCTGATCGACATCGCGTCGGAGTCGGAGCAGAGCGGCAAGACGCCCGGCACCGACCTGCGTGAGGGCGTGCCGACGCTGCCGGTGCTCTACGCGCTGGCCTCCGACGACACCGACGCCGCCGCGACCCGGCTGCGCGAGATCCTGTCCGCCGGCCCGGTCACCGACGACGCCCTGCACGCCGAGGCGCTGTGCCTGCTGCGCGAGTCGGCGGCGATGAAGCGGGCCCGCGAGACGGTCCGCAGCTACGCCGAAGAGGCCCGCGAGCGCCTGGCACCGCTGCCGGAGAACGCCACCCGGTCCGCCCTCGAGTCGCTGTGTGACTTCATCGCGGACCGCACCGGTTGACCCGGCGCCGGTCGCGCTGACAGCAAAGATCGGGTGACCCGACGCGGGCGCGGCAGCGACGCGTCAGCGAGCGGTGTCCGGCGGGAGCGACGGTCCGGAACCCCGCGCGGGCCCGGGACATCTTGATCTTGATCCGCTTGGTCATGTCTGCGACAGAGCGGTGCATCAGAACGCCACGTATCGGGCGCATCGACGCTCCGTGTCGAGAAATTTGGCGTTCTCGATACCAACAGGCATTTCGCGGACGGGTTGTTTTTCATATGGTGTAAGCCCCGGCCCGCGGAGGTGGGTGTGCGCGACCCTCTGGCAGAACCATCGGATCTGATCCGCAGCGTGTCCCGCGCCCTACGCGTGCTGGAAGCTGTGGGTCGGGCCCCGAAGGGGCTCACCGTCAAACAGGTCGCCCGACGCTGCGAGCTGACCGTCGCGACCACCTATCACCTGGTGCGGACGCTGGCCTACGAGGGCTATGTCATCCGTCGGGAGGACGGCACCTACATCGTCGGGCTCGAGGTCGCGGATCGCTACCGGGAGTTGGTCGCCGCGTTCCGCGGCCCGGCCGCGGTCGGTGACGCGCTCCGGAAGGCGGCCGTCGACAGCGGCTACAGCCATTACCTCGGCCGGTTCGTCGGCGGTCAGGTGGCGATTACCGCGGCAGCGGAGGGCCCGCGGTCACCGTACCTGGAGGAGATGGTCCCCGGTTTTGACGAGGGCGCGCACGCCACGGCGCTGGGGAAGGCGCTGCTGGCCACGCTGACGCCCGATCAGCGGTTCCGCTACCTCCGGGAATACGGAATGCGGCCGTTCACCCAGCAAACCCTCACGACGACCGAGGCGTTCGAGAGCGACCTCGCCGCAGGCGAGCGCCGGGGCATGCACCTCGAGATGGGGCAATATCGCCCGGGCGTCGCCTGCGCGGCCGTGATCGTCACGCCCGACCGCGACATGGAACGCCGGGTCGTGCTCGCGTGTGCGCTGCCGGCCGCCGAGATGATGACCTCGGCCCGCGTCGTGCGGGCGAAGCTGTTGGCCGTGGCCCGGTCGATCTCCGAAGCATTGGGCGCACCCGAGAACGGAAACGGCTGAACCACTGCCGCCGACCGTGCGTGCGTTGGGATGACAGAGATCAGGGGAGGCCCGAGAGCTTGGCCGACGACGACGCTGAGCTGCTGCGCGCGCTCAACGAAGAGCACGGTGACGCGCTCTTCGCGCACGCGCTGCGGTTGGTGAGCGGCGACCGGCAGCGGGCCGAAGACCTGGTGCAGGAGACGTTGCTGCGGGCCTGGCGCCATCCGGAGGCGCTGGACCCGGGGCGCGGCTCGGTGCGGGCGTGGCTGTTCACGACCGCACGACACCTCGCCATCGACGCGTGGCGCCGGCGGGCGTCGCGGGTCGGCGAGGTGGTGACCGACGACCTGCCCGAGCCACCGCCCGAGGTCGACGAGGCTGACCGGGCGGTCGAGGCGTGGACGGTCGCGGAAGCGCTGGCCCGCCTCTCGCCCGCGCACCGCGACGTCCTCGTCGAGTGCTTCTACCAGGGCCGTTCGGTCGCCGAGGCGGCCGTCCGGTTGGGCGTCCCGCCGGGCACCGTGAAGTCGCGCACGCACTACGCGCTGCGCTCGTTGCGCCTCGTGTTGGAGGAGATGGGGGTGACCCAGTGACGCACTGCCCGCACGCGCTCGATGACGGCGCCTATGTCCTGGGTGCCCTGTCGCCCAGTGAGCGTGCCGAGTACGAGCGGCACCTGGCCGGCTGTCCGGCCTGCCGGGAGGCGGTCGCGGAGATCGCCGTGCTGCCCGGGCTGCTCGGGCGGCTCACCGATCCGGACAGTCCCGATCTTTCGCCGTCCTCGCCGTTGCCGGACCGGATGCCGGCGCTGCTCACCGCCGTGGGTGCCGAGCGGCAGCGGCTGCGGAAGGCGCGGCTGCGGCGTCGGGTGGGCGCGGTGTTGGTCGCCGCCGGGCTGGCCGCGGTGGTCGGGGTCGGCGTTGCCGGAGCTGATGCCGGTTGGTTCGGCGGCGGCGGGTCCGGGGCCGGTCAGGTCACCGCGCGGGGCACGCAGATCGGCGTGAAGCTGGTCGCGATGCAGCCCGTGGCCGGCCGGGTGCCGATCACCGCTGAGATCGGGATCAACGGCACCAAGTGGGGCACCGAGGTCAGCATGCGGTGCACGTACGAGTCCGGTGGGGACAGCTCGAAGGCGTGGACCTTCCGGCTCGTGGCGCACGGTGCCGACGGCGCGACGGAGCAGGTCGGCTCGTGGCGGGCCGCGGCCGGGGAGACCGTGGAGGTCAACGGAGCGACCCGGTTCACCGGGCGGGAGCTGGTGCGGTTGGAGCTGACGCGGTACGACGGGACGCCGCTGCTGGCGTACGACGTGCCCTAGGTCGTGGCCAGCTCTTTGGTCTTGGCTCTCTGGTTGGCTCGCGCGTTGGCCCGGGCCGTGCGGAAGCCGTCGGCGGTGAAGACGATCAGCGCGAGCCAGACGAGCGCGAAGCCGGCGAGGCGGGCCGGCGGCATCGGTTCGTGGTAGAGGAAGACGCCGAGGGCGAGCTGGAAGATCGGCGTCAGGTACTGCAGGATGCCGAGCGCGCTGAGCGGCAGCCGGTTGGCGGCGCCGGCGAAGAACAGCAGCGGGATGGCCGTGACCGCGCCGGCCAGCACCAGCAGGATCGTGGTGTGCGGCTCGTCGCCGAAGGTGCTGTCGGGGGTGCTGGTCAACCAGATGAGGTACGCCAGGCTGGGGATCGCCAGGACGCCGGACTCGACCAGCAGGCCCTCGGCGGCGGCGAGCTTGAGGCGCTTCTTGACGAGGCCGTATCCGCCGAAGCTGACGGCCAGGGTGAGCGCGATGTACGGGAGGCGGCCGTAGTCAATGGTGAGCACGGCGACGGCCGCGGCGCCGATGCCGACGGCGACCCACTGCGCCGGGCGCAGCCGCTCCCGCAGCACGGTGACGCCGAGGACGACGGTGACCAGCGGGTTGATGAAGTAGCCCAGTGCCGTCTCGACGACGCGGTCGCTGTTGACGCCGTAGATGTACATCCACCAGTTGACCGCGAGCAGCGCGGCGGCGAACGCGATCGCGGCCAGTTTGCGCGGCTGCCTGACCAGGGCCTGGAGTTGCCTGCCCCGGCGGAGGGCCAGCAGTAGGAGGGCGACCAGGACGACGGACCAGACCACCCGGTGGGCGAGGATCTCGACCGAGCCGGCCTCGTGCAGCTGCTTGATGTAGACCGGCATGAAGCCCCAGAGGACGTACGCGCCGAGGCCGAAGAGGTATCCCTTGCGCAGCTCCGTCATGGGGTGTTCCGCCGGTCGATCTCCATCCAGCGGTCCGGGCGGGCGACCGGCACGAAGCCGGCTTTCTCGTAGACGCCGTGCGCGTCCCAGGTGGCCAGGATGATCCGCAGCACGCCGGCCTCGGCGAGCAGGTCGCGGGCCGTCTCGGCGAGCCAGGTGCCGAGGCCGTGGCCGCGCTCGTCGGGGTCGACGTAGACGTCGCAGAGCCAGCCGAAGGTGGCCCGATCGGTGACGACGCGGGCGAAGGCGACCTGGGCGCCGTCGCGGTAGATGCCCAGCACGATCGAGTTCTCGATGGACCGCTCGACGATCTCCCGCGGGCGGTTGGCGGCCCAGTAGCTGTCGGTGGAGAGCCAGCGGTGGACGCGCTCGAAGTCGAGGCGACCGGGGTCGGTCGAAAGCTCGTAGCCGTCGCGCGTCAGCTCGGTGATGGTGTCGTTGTGCGTGGTCGTCTCCACGCAGGCGACGTTAGCCCGCGACCGTGTCCGCGGTCGCGGGCCAATGCCGTGGCGGCGGCCCGGGTGGGGACCGCTTTAGCCGTTTTTGCCCGCGGTCTCAGTCGCGATCGAAGATCAGACCGAGCACCCAGGTGACGAGGCTCACGAACAGCGCACCGAGGACGGCGGCGGGCCAGAAGCTCTCGACGTCGAACGGCAGGTCGACCTGCTCGGCGATCCACCCGGTCAGCAGGAAGAGCAGAGCATTGACGACGATGGCGATCAGCCCGAGGGTGAGAATGTAGAGCCCGCACCCGAGCGTCTTGATGATCGGCTGAAGCACGGCGTTGACCACACCGAAGATCACCGCGACCAGAATGACGGTCAGCACGACCTCACCGGTCGAGTCGGTGTCCAGCGTGATGCCGGGAATGATCAGGGTGGCCAACCAGAACGCGAACGCGGTCGCCAACAGCCTGACAAGAACGCCTTTCACAAAACCCATGGGCGGCATAGTGCCACGAAGATCGCCCGCTAGTCGCCCCCCTGTGGTGGGTTTCCGTGCCTGGTCACGGGGTGCAACGCATCGACGCCGTTCGGTGTTGCTCTGGTGATGAGGGTGCGCTCGGTCGGGGTGGTGGTGAGAGCGGCCCAGCGGAGGGTGCCGGTCGTGGCGACGGCGAGCATCTCGCCCGTGATTCGGCTGAGCCAGTCGGCGGCGTCGGGCAGCCCGAGCGCCGCGGCGGCTGTTGCTGCCTCGTGGGGTGGTCGGCCCTGCATCAGCACCAGGTCTGCGTCAGCCAGCAACGTGGCGTCTTCGTTGGTGACCTGGTCGCGCACGACCATTACCGCGTGCCACCGCGCGTCGGGTGGGTTGGTCGCTCTGCTTTCGGGGTCCACGGTCGTGTCCTGGCCGGGTGCGTCCACCTCGAGAACGTGTCGTCTGGCGCGCGCCCGACCTTCGCTTTCAGGTGATCCCGCTGTTTCTGCCGAGACGGCCGCGGGCTCCTCTCTCCCGTCTGCAGGTCTGCCCGTGCTGGTCGTCGGGTCGAGAAGGGTCAAGCGCGGATGGTCTGAAGCCCCGTTCGTCGCTGCCAGCGAGACGGTGCCCGGGCCCTTTGCCGGCGTGAGCGTGCCGGCGTGTGGCTTCGTCGTCCAGTGACGCATCGGTGCCGCATCTGGGGTCACCGCGATCGCGTCGGTTGAGCCGTCAGCTTCCTCGGCGAAGCCGTGCCATGCGGCCCACCGGCGGGTCCGCACGTCTATCCGTGCGCCCAACGCCAACGCGCGGAGCGCGATCACCTGGGCGGACCAGAGCTCACCCACGACGACGATCCGCGTGCTTGATGGCCGGAAGACTGGCACGACCATCGGGCTGCCGTGTCGGTCGTAGCCGAGCACCATCCCCGCCGGTGGAAGGAACGTGCCGCTCTGAGCGCCGGTCGGTGTGAGGACCGGAGCGACCGCGGGGCTGCCATGTCGGTCGTAGCCGAGGACCATCCCGGCTGGTGAAGGAACCGTTCCGCTCGGCGCCGTCGGCCGCAAGATCTGATCGGTCATCAGACCTCGGTGATCCACCGTCGCCGCTGGTGGCAGAACCGCGCCGCCCGGTGGGGGACCCGGCTCCGCGCGGGCTCGCCGCGGTCGTGGGCTTGGGCGTGGTCGGCTGGATGGTGGGATCTCGACCGGTGGTTGCTCCTTTGTCTGTTGCAGCGGCCGGATCCGACGTGTTGGCCTCGCGGCGGCTCTCAAGCCCAACGACCTGTCATATCCGCCGAGCGGGAGTGTTTCTGCCACGGCTTCGCGATGGCCGCCGTCGAGGCGCCGAAGCGCAGCGTGTTCGGCAGCGGCGAGTTGACGAAGCGCGTGATCGGCGTGCGCGAGGTGGTCTGGGGTCTGGGCCGCGATACGAATCGAGATGTGCGCGCTCGGCGAGAGTCCTGCCGCGTCGCCGCTCGGTCCTGGGTCACCGGCGGTCATCGCGATCGTGGTCGCTGCCGCGGGAAGGCCGAGCAGCATTTGCACCGTCCGCGCCTGCGGCCTCGTAGGCAAGTCCATGCGATACGTGGCTTGAGTCAGCCCACCGATCGCAAGGAACGACCACCGCTCCTCGACCTCGAAGCTGCCGTCGTGGTGTGCCAGGTCGCCAATCGTCGCGAGCGCGGAATCGTGGTCGAGCCGCAGGTGTGGACCAAGGCGCTTGGCCAAACGCCGGGCGGCGCCGGCCATCGTCGGCCGCAGGTCGGCGTCGGACCAGCCGGGCGGGCGCAGAACCCGCAGAACGACGAACGTCCGCCGCATCGCTAGAACTCGATCACCGGTCAACTGACGGTATGAGGCCGCCACCATGCCATCCGCACCGGCGGAAGGCTGAGGTCCGACTGCTCGCGTGGGAGATTCAGTGGCCGCATGACCCCAGCCATGATCTTCGCGAAGACCGATGGGTGGCCGAGATCGCCCATGATCTTGGCGACGGTCCGCAGACGGCCGATTTGGGCTGCGGTCTTCGCGAACGCCCGTAGTGGGCTGGGGTCGGCGGTGATCATCGGGTGGCGCCCAGGTGGGCTTGTCGGTAAGACGGGCGAGGGGGCTCGGTCCGGGCTGACCTTGAGGACCGGCGCCGCTCAGGTGCGCCCGATGCGGTCGGCCGTGGGCTCTATCGGCGCGGCCGCGGGCCTTCAGTCCCGGCGGCACCGGGGTGTGCTGTGGGCGGGCGACCGTGACAAGCAGTTGGAGCGTCACGTGCGGTGGGTCGGTGGCGCGATCGAGTAAGGCCGTGATGTCTGGCAGCGCGGTGGGTGCGGTCGTGACCGGGTCGATCAGTTCGAAGATCGTGACTAGGCCCTCGGCGTCGACGAAGTGGCCGTCGTCGGTTTCAGCCAGGTCTGGGGACAGGAAACGGAGCAACTCGGCGGACGTCGTGTGCGTCGGCAGGGTGTGTTTGCGTGTCGCGTATCGGACCGCCACGGCGAGCCAGGTGAATAGCCAACGTCCGCGTACACGGGCAAATGCGACGGTGACCACCAGCGCAGCGGTGGTGCAGGCGGCGGCCAGCAACAGCGGGCCGTGGCCGAGGGCTGCCAGGATGCCCGCGAGCGCGGCTTGAACCGCCAGCACCTGGCCGACCCGCAGGGCACTCCATTGTGGAGAAACTACCCGGAAGGGGTCCACCACGGTCGATGTCATCGCGGTAGCCTCCCGTCCGTATTCGGCGCGGTTACTCGCCGCATCCTAGAGCCGTCACTGCCCACAAGGGAGTCCCAATGCCGTCGCGGCAGGATCAGCTGCGTTCGTACCAATTCATGGTGCAGCGGGTCGTGGCCGCGCTGGTGATGCGGGAAACCGATCCCGCGCAGCCGCCGTTTCGGCGGGCGGCCGGTGCGGTGCTGGCCTCGGTGTTGGTGGCGGCGATCGGGTTGGGCGGGTTCGTCGTTTATGGGGCTGTCGCAGGTGGTGGCGGGACCGAATGGCGAGACCCCTCCGCCGTGATCGTGGAGCGCGAGTCCGGCGCTCGCTACATCTACCGCGACGGTCGGCTGCACCTCGTCGTCAACTACGCGTCGGCCCTGTTGGCGGTCGGTTCGCCGCAGCCCAGGACGGTGCTGGTCGCGCGCCGGGCGATCGAGGGTGTGCCGCGTGGCAGCACCCTGGGCATCGCCGGGGCGCCCGACTCCCTGCCGGCGCCCGGACGGCTGCTCGGTCCACCGTGGACTGTGTGTGCGTTGCCGGCGGCCACGTCCGTGGTGCTGGTGGGCGCGCCGACTTCCGGCGGCGTGCGACTCGGCGACCGTGCTGTGCTGGCGCGACATCCGGACGGCTCCCTGCATCTCGTGTGGCAGAACCGCCGCTACCTGCTGCGCGACCCCGACCTGGTCCTGACCGCCCTCGGTTGGACGACCGTGCGGCCCTTCGCGACCGCCCCGGCGTTGCTCGCCGCGCTGCCGGTCGGCGCCGACCTGGTCGCGCCGCGCATCGCGGGAGCCGGCGAACGCTTCACGCGCCTGCCGTCGGCCCTGGTCGGTGAGGTGTTCGTGGTGACCAGTCAGGGCGGCGGGCGGCAGTATGCGGTCGCGGTGCGCGACGGACTGGCCGGCATCTCGCAGGTGCAGGCCGACCTGCTGTTGACGGCCAACCGGCAGGACGGGCCGACCGAGCTGAGCCAGGGCCGGTTCGCCGCGATCGAGAAGGCCCCGGATCTGGTGCCTGATGGTCTCGTGCCCACGGAGACTCCCACGTTGGTCGGGTCGTTCGGGGGTGCGCTGTGTGCCGAGGTGCGCGGCGAACGGGGCGTCGCCGAGGTCGTGGTCGACGCCGACGTGGCCGATGTCGCGGATGTCGCCAGAGCGGGGGCGGCCGGCAGTGCCGACCACGTGGCGGTGCCGCCGGGGCGGGCCGCCGTCGTGGAGGCGGTCACGGCGTCGGGCGGGACCGGCGGATCGATCAGCATCGTCACGGACCTGGGCCGGCGTCATGCGGTCGTCGGCACGGAGACGCTCGCCATGCTCGGATATGGCGCCGTGCGGCCGGTGCGGCTGCCGGCATCGGTGGTCGCGCTGGTGGAAGCGGGTTCATCCCTCGATCCTGCCCGGGCGCGGGAGCCGGCTTGACGTTATCCACAGGCGGAAGTTGTCCACAGCGGGTGTTTCAAGGGCTACCGAACGTGTGCCTCATGGGTCTAGCGTCAGCGTCGGCATGCGAGACATTCGCCAACTTCGACGTGAGAGCGGGGTGACGTCCGGGTGTCCCAGACGCAGGCGCAGGCGGCGGTGATGCAGCAGACGGCGGCCAGGTTCGAGCAGGTCGACCAGTCCCTACAGAGCATGCTCACCAGCCTGATGGCCGAGCTCGCCGTCCTACAGACCGCCTGGCGCGGTGCCGGTGGTCGCTCGTTCGAGCAGGTCAAACAGCAATGGTCACGCGACCAGGCGGCGATCGCGCAGGCGTTGGGCGAGACGGCCGGCGCGATCCGCACCGCCGGCCGGCAATACGAAGCGTCCGACAGCGAAGCCGCCAGCCGGATCGCCACCACCGACCGCGGCATCCAGCTGCCCCTGTAAAGGAGAGACGCGATGCACGACGACATCCTGGTCGTGAACTTTCCGGCCCTGCAGCAGGCCAGCGCGGACATCCAGCGGGCCCTCAACACCCTCGACACCCAGCTGGGCCAGCTCGAACGCGACGCGGCTCCGCTGATCGCGTCGTGGGACGGCGAGGCCAGGCAGGCGTACGACCAACGCCAGTCGCGCTGGCGCACCGCCTCCGCGGACCTGCAGGCGATGCTCCGCGACATCAAGCGCGCCTTGGATGACTCGGCGGCCGACTACCTGAGCACGGAGAAGAGGAACACCAACCTGTTCCAGTGAGCCCGCGACGCTCCGTAGTCGCCAGCCGTGCGTTGGTGGTCAGGTGTCCAGAATGTCCGTGCTGATTGTCACCCGGTCGCGGCGTTACGAGAGATCCGCATCCGCGACCGGGCGACAACCGCTAGCGTCACGCCGGTGTCGATTGCCTGGTCGGTGCGTTGGCCGGTCGCGGAGCGGCTGTTCGGGGGCGCATCGGGACGGCCGGCACGGGGTTGGGAGTGCCTCCGCGCGGGTTGGCGGGGCGGTGACGGAAGCTTGGGCAACTGGCAAGATGACGAATGGCAGGGAGAAGGCGGCGGAGACTACGGTCGCGAAGGGACGGGGTGCGCAGCCGGCGGTCGTCGAGCACCTTTCGGGTCCACCCGCTGGGCCGACCCCGGACGGTATCGACGGCGGGGTCGGTGATACCGCCCGTGACGTCCCTACATCGTGATCTAGCCGACACCTTGTAGGTTGTACGCGATGCGTCTGGCCTGTCCGGGAAGGGGGTGGCCGTGACCGACTGGGAACCGGCCACCGAGGTCGAGGCCGCGATGCGAGACGCGCTCCGCGCCGGCGATCAGGAACTCTACTTCCGTATCCTGGCCCGCTCCGAGCTGCTGTTGCCCGTCTCGTCGGAGACCTCGACGACCACGCCGAGAACATCGTCGACGACTACTGTGCGCTGCTCGCCGCGACGGAGCTCACCGCCGCGGGTGCCGGCGACGATGACGTA